>JANQFN010000165.1 GCA_028277825.1 Desulfarculaceae bacterium | reverse complement strand
CCAGCGTCCCCTTGACGCCGTAGGGCACTTGTATAGTCGCCATGCTGTCTTCCTCTCCGGCTACTAGCCGCCGGCCAGGTTCAACAAAAAGCTGATCTCATCTCCGTCCGCCACCGGGTGGCTCAGGCCCGCCTCGGTGCGCAACGGCACCGGCTTGCGGTTGACAAAGGCGCACCAGGCGGGCACCAGCCGTCCTTCAGTGTCATAGAGGTGCAGCCGGAACTTGGGGCCCGGGAACTTCGCCAAAAGCGCCTCTAGCACCCCTTGCAGGTCCGACCCCGGGGCCAGGTCCAGCTTCACCCGCTGGCGGCCGGCGGTGTTGTTCAGTGGGGGTAACAGCTTCACCTCCACCGCTATGACGGTTGCCGCCGCCATATGTTCTAGCCTCCCAGCCTGCCCCGCTGCTCCAGGTCCTCAGCGATGTCGCCCAGGCCCAGGCCCTCCAGGCCGGCCCGGGTGGGCAGGCCGCTGGCCGGGTCGAACTTGCGCTCGGCGTAGTACTCATCCAAAATGGCTTCGAACTTGTCCCGCTCCACCACCGCTTCGGCGCTGGGGCCGCCGCCCTTTAAGGGCTCGGTGAAAAAGCGCTGGGGGATCATGTCGTCTTTGCGGTCCGCCCCGCAGCGGGTGTTGAAGGCCTTCTCGATGTTCCAGGTGCGCTCGCCCACGGCCAGCATCTCCTTTTCGCTCAAATCGCGGCTGGCGCAGGCATTGTAGAGCCGCGTGGCCAGGTGCACCCCTTTCTTATAAAGGTAGGGGAAAGTGGCCGAGCGGTAGTAGGCGAATTTGCACAGGCCCAGGATGTCGCCAAGGGTGACCAGGTCCTCGCTGAACTTGAGCATGCGCCCCTTGCCCTGAAGGCCCGCGGCGATGTCAGCCGCCTCCTCGGAACCCCACCACTCCTGGGCTTCCTCAGGGGTCATGATCTCCTCGATGTAGGGATTGGAGCGCAGGTGGTCGCCGCCCCGGGTACTGGTGGCGTAACTCACCGCACGAACCGGCATGCCCCGGGGGTCGCCAGCGGTCATCTCGCCGCCCTTGACGTTGATGGCCCAGGCCTCGCTGCCCTGGCCGATGGCCGCCGCGGCCCGCTTGGTGCCCTCGGCCAGGGTCCCGGCCAGATCGCCTTCCCTCAGCGCGATCTTCCTAGACAGCTCCAGGAAGGAGTTCACGTTGCCGAACTCCAGGGGGAGGCCGTCGGTGTCGCTGTCTGTGATCAAACCGCGTTGGTAGCACTCCATGGCAAAGGCCACGGTGTCGCCGGCGCCCTCGATGTCCAGGCCGTAGTGGTTGCACAGATTGGCCCAGGCGATCACCGCTTCGGGTTCCTTGATGCCGCAGGTCATGGAGCGGGCGATGGTCTCCCACTCCACCTTGGCCACGGTGCCGGCGAAGGGCCCGGCGGTCACGCGGTAGTCGCGGCGGCAGCGAATGGGGCAAGCCACGCAGGCCCCGGCCTTGACCTGGTAGTCGCTGCGCCACACCTCCGGGTCCAGCTTCTCCCAGTCATAGGCGCCGAATTGCCAATTCTCCGCCCCGTGGATGCCGAAATTGACCCGGTGCATCATGAAGCGGCAGGTGCCGTACTTGGTGGCCGGCGGGCAATAGGGGTCCACCGCGATGGTGTCCAGATAGTCCTGGTAGGCGGACTTAAAGCCCTCCAAGTCGGCCAGGCCGATGTCGCCTGTGCCCCGGGTGGCGATGGCCTTGAAGTTCTTGGAGCCCATCACCGCGCCCAGGCCGCAGCGGGCGCTGGCCCCCTTGTCCGCGCCGTTGTGGAACACCGCGGCCAGGCGCACCATATTTTCGCCGGCCGGGCCGATGCAGACCGTCTGCAGTTCCGGGTCGCCCAGCTCGTCGCGCAGTCCCGCGTGGGTCTGGGAGGTGAGGCGGCCCCAGAGGTGGGAGGCGTCATTCAGCTCCACCCGGTCGTCGTCGATCAACAGATACACAGGGTTTGGGGCTTTGCCCTGGACGATCAACAGGTCGTATCCCGCCCGCTTGAGTTCACCGCCCCAGTTGGCACCGGCGTGTCCGTCGCCGTGCATATTGGTCAGGGGCGAACGGGTGGTCACCGTGGTGCGGCTGGCCGCGGGCGCGGCTGTGCCGTGCAGGGCGCCGGGCGAAAAGATCAGGCGGTTGTCCGGGTCAAAGGGTTCCACCTCCGGCGGCACTTCGTCATACAGCGCCCGGGAGGCCACTCCGCGTCCGCCCAGGTAGAGGTCGGTGTATTTGGAGCCGAACTCCTCGGAGGTGATCTCGCCCTTGCTCAGCTCCACCCGGAGAAGCTTGCCGGCGTAGCAGTTGTTATCAGCCATGATGCTGCCTACCTTTTCTCCAGTTTCTTCTCAATGGGTTCCTCGCCCCCGGGCACGTAGCGCAGGGTCTCGTCCTCGGCGGCCAAGAGAGTGGCGAAGCGCCGGCGATTGTACTCGCCGGCCTCCAGGTCTCCCAAAGCCCCCAGCACCCGCGAGGGGCACTTGGCCACACAGACCGGGTCTTCGGTGCCGCAGAGGTCGCATTTGAGGGCCTTTTTGGTCTGGGGGTCGATGGTGATGATGCCGAAGGGGCAGGCGCCCACGCAGTCGCGGCAACCGGTGCATTTGCCATCGTCCACCAACACGATTTTAAGTTTGTCGTCATAGACGATGGCCTCGAAGTTACAAGAGGCCTGACAGGCCGGGTCGGTGCACTGTTGGCAGGTGACCGGCACGTCCACCCCGGTGCCCAACTCCACCACCCGGATGCGGGCCCGGGCGGGATTGAAAGCGCCGTTGTGCTGCAGGGAGCACCAAAGCTCACATAGCTTGCAGCCGCTGCAGATGCCCGTGGCTTCCCAGGGGCGGTTGGTATATACAATGCGCTTCTTTTTGGCCATGTGTATCGCTCCCGAATCCTTTATAGAGGCCGCGTGGCCTCGAGAATAGGCTCTTGTTTTAAGCGGAGGCCTTCTTAGCGCCGCCGGCGCCGGCCCCGTTCATTTGCCGGTAATATTGTTCGACGCTGCTTTTAAAATCATTCATGTGTTGGCGCATGGCCCGGCCGGCCTGGGCCGCGTCGCGCGCCTTGATCGCCTGGTGGATCTCGCGGTGGGACTGCAAGG
>JANQFN010000478.1 GCA_028277825.1 Desulfarculaceae bacterium | reverse complement strand
ATGGGCCCCTGGCCCTCGGGCTCGTAGTCACGGCCTATCTCGCTGTTGGCCGCGCTTTTGAGATCAAAGCCCGCGCAGAAATAGCCGCCGCTGCCGTAGAGCACCGCGGCCAGGGACTCATCATCGGCCTCGAACTCTTCAAAGGCCGCCACCAGGGCCTTGGCGGTCTCCGGGTCCACCGCGTTCCTGGCCTGGGGCCGGTTGATGATCACCGTGAGGACGGGTCCGTTTTTTTCTATCAAAACCTTCATGGCCTCTCTCCTCCTGTGTTTTGCAATTGATGTTTTCGAGCCTAAGCCCCGCCGGCCTGAATAAGCAAGGGCTTGACAACCCCAGCCACGCCTTGCTACTTTAACGCTAACGTTAACGTTAATCATTCCGAGTTGCACCTTATGGCGACGGAACCCACCTGGTCGGTCGGGCAATTGGCCCAAGAGTTCGGCATCAGCACCCGCAGCATCCGCTTCTACGAAGAAAAGGGGCTCATCAAGCCGGCCCGCTCCAATGGGGGCTACCGCCGCTACAACAAGCGCGACCGGGCCCGGCTCAAGCTGATCCTCAGGGGCAAGCGCTTCGGCCTGAGCCTGGAGCAGTGCGCCGACATCCTGGGCCTGGCCGCCATGGAGCCTGACGAGGCCCAGCAGCTTAGGAAAGCCCTGGCTTACGGCCAGGACATCCAGGCCGATCTGGAGCGGCGCCTTAATGACCTCAAGGCCATGAAGCGAGAGATGCAGGCGGTGGAAAAGAGAATGCGCGAGCGGCTGGCCCAGTTGGAAGGCCGGGAGCCGGACGCTGGCAAGAGAGCGGAGTGAGCCATGGATTTCGCCTTCAGTGACGAGCAGCTCATGTTCGCCGAACAGGTGGTGCGTTTCGCCAAAAAGGAGATCGTGCCCCGCTGTGCGGAGCATGATCTGGCGGCGCGCTTTGACTTCGAATCCTTCCGCCGCTTGGGTGAGTTCGGCATCCTGGGCCTGCATCTGCCCGAGGAGTTCGGCGGCAGCGGGGCAGACGTGGTCACCACCACCCTGGCCGGCTATTGCCTGGGCCTGGCCGGGGTGGACGGCGGCCTGACCCTGTCCTACGGCGCGCACACCTTCCTGTGTGCCGACACCATATTTGTGCACGGCAGCGATGAGCAGCGCCAAAAATACATCCCCAAGCTGGCCTCCGGCGAACTGATCGGGGCCATGGGCCTCACCGAGCCCGGGGCCGGCTCCGACGTGGCCGGCATCACCACCCGGGCGGCCAGGAGAGGCGACCGCTGGGTTTTAAACGGGGCCAAGATGTTCATCACCAACGGGCCCATCGCCGACCTGCTCCTGGTGTACGCCAAAACCGACAAGGACGCGGCTCATGCGGGCATCTCCGCCTTTATCGTGGAAAAGGACGCGCCGGGATTTTCCGCGGGCAAGCCCCTGACCAAAATGGGGGTCAAGGCCTCTCCCACCTCGGAGCTGTTCTTCGAAGACTGCGAGATCCCCCTGGAGAACCTGGTGGGAGGCGAAGGCGAGGGCTTCAACATGGCCATGCAGACCGTGGAGTGGGACCGCTCCGCCCTGTTGGCCCCCATGGTGGGGGCCATGGAATACGCCCTGAAAAAGAGCGCCGCCTACGCCAAGGAGCGCACCCAGTTCGGCCGGCCCATCGCCGATTTCCAAGCCATCAAGCGCAAGCTGGCTGAGATGAAGATATTCGTGGAGACCGCCCAGAGCCTGATCTACCGCATCGCCTGGTGCAAGGACCAGGGCCGGCCCCTGAATCATCTGGAGGCGGCGGTGGCCAAGCTGTTCGTGGGCGACTGGTCCCTGGCCCCTTCCAACGAGGCGGTCCTGTTGCACGGCGGCTATGGCTATTGCCACGAATACGAGGTGGAGCGCTTCTTCCGGGACACCCGCCTGGCCGCCATCGGGGGAGGCACCTCGGAGATCCAAAAGATGATCATCTCCAAACTGCTTTAGACCAGGGCAGGGAGAGAGCCATGGATTTTGATTTCAGTCCTGAACAGACCGCCCTGCGCCAGGAAGTAATTGACGCC
>JANQFN010000469.1 GCA_028277825.1 Desulfarculaceae bacterium | reverse complement strand
CTCCAGCACCTTGGCCAGGACGTTGGCCACCTCGGTCTTGCCCACCCCGGTTTCGCCCTCAAAGAACATGGGCCTTTTCATCTTCAAAGAAAGATAAATAACCAGGGCCAGCTCCGGCCCGCAGATATAGTTTTCCGAAGCCATCAGGCCTGCAATGTCCTGTGCGCTATCAACCATAGGCTCTTCCCGGCTGCCGGTGTCCTTTGAAATGCATTGTTTAATATTTATTATAAGTTGCAAAGGCAAATAATGCCGCATGCTGCGGTTTTTGGTTCCAGCCCGTTACCGGTGATTTCCCAGAAACACTGGCAACAATCATGACGGGCTATTGTTTTAGGGGGTGCACCGGCTTCGGTCTTTTACCATTAGGCGAGGTTGGAATGAACTGACTACCGGCTGAGCCAAGCCGGCGTTGCCTCCACCAGGGCGGCCTGGTGACCGCGATGATGCTAGGCGGGGGGGGTGCCTGCCTAAAATCATTCTGCCGCCGATCAGCAAACAATCCTGCTGGGGATCATGATCCCTATCGTTCCACACGGGCGAAAACAAGGATGATTAGGTGAGTACAGGAAATATTAGAGGCCCAGGCGCTATTACCTAAGCCATTGAAATAAATGGAGCCGGCGAACGGATTCGAACCGTTGACCTGCTGATTACGAATCAGCTGCTCTACCCCTGAGCTACGCCGGCTTGGTCTTCATATTATATGGGCCCGGGCTTATTTAAAACCCCGGGCCCATGTGTTTATTCGCTTTATAGAGCCAGATGCGCCCTAAGTCCCCATGGTCCAGGAGTTGAGGTACTCCTCCTGCTCCGGGGTCAGGACGTCGATATCCACCCCCAGGGCCTCCAGCTTGAGCCGGGCCACCTCGGCGTCGATGTCCGCTGGCACCGTGTAGACCTGCTTTTCCAGCTCCGCGGCGTTGGCCTTCATATAGGCCGCGCACAGGGCCTGGTTGGCAAAGCTCATGTCCATCACGCTGGAAGGGTGGCCCTCAGCGGCGGCCAGGTTGATCAGGCGGCCCTCGCCCAACACGTAGACGCTCTTGCCGTTGTTCATGGTGTGCTCTTGCACAAAGGGCCGGATCTCGCGGCTGGCCTCGGTGACCTCGTCCAGGCCCTCCAGGTCCAGTTCCACGTTAAAGTGCCCGCTGTTGGCCACGATGGCCCCGTCCTTCATGGCCAGGAAGTGCTCCTGACGTATCACCCCGATGTCGCCGGTGACCGTGCAGAAGAAGTCGCCGATGGGCGCGGCCTCGGCGATGGTCATCACCTGGTAGCCGTCCATCACCGCCTCCAGGGCCCTGAGCGGGTCCACCTCGGTGACGATCACTTTGGCGCCCAGCCCGGCGGCGCGCATGGCCACGCCCCGGCCGCACCAGCCGTAGCCGCAGACCACAAAGTAGCTGCCCGAGAGCAGGCGGTTGGTGGCCCGGATCATGCCGTCGATGGTGCTCTGGCCGGTGCCGTAGCGGTTGTCGAACAGGTGCTTGGTCATGGCGTCGTTCACCGCCACGATGGGATAGGCCAGCACACCGTCACCCGCCATGGCGCGCAGGCGGATCACCCCGGTGGTGGTCTCCTCGGTGCCGCCGATGATGCCCTCGATCAGGTCTTTGCGCTCGGAATGGATGATGGAGACCAGGTCGGCGCCGTCGTCCATGGTGATGTTGGGCGCCGCGTCCAGCACTGCGTTGAGGTGCTGGTAATAGGTCTCGGTGTCCTCGCCCTTGATGGCGTACACGCTCACCCCGTAGTGCTCCACCAGGCTGGCGGCCACGTCGTCCTGGGTGGACAGGGGATTGGAGGCGCAGAGCTCCACCTGGGCCCCGCCGAGGGCCAACACCTCGCAGAGGTTGGCGGTCTCGGTGGTCACGTGCAAACAAGCGCCCAGGGTCACCCCTTGCAGGGGCTTTTCGGCGGCAAAGCGCTCCTTGATCTGCTTGAGCACCGGCATGGAGCGGCCGGCCCACTCGATGCGCAGGCGTCCCGCCTCGGCCAGGCCGGGGTCTTTGATGTCAAACTTCATTAATCAGCTCCGTAGCGGCTACTTGACGCCCAAGTAGTCCTTGAGTTCGTCCACTTTGTCGGCCACCTCCCAGGTGAAGCCCTCTTCCTCGCGGCCGAAGTGGCCATAAGCGGCGGTCTGTTTGAAGATAGGCCGCTTGAGGTCCAGTTGCTGGATCATGGCGGCGGGGCGGAAGTCGAAGATGGCCTTGACCGCTTCGGTGATCCTGGAAGTCTCCACGGTGGAGGTGCCGTAGGTGTAGACCAGGATGGACACCGGCTGGGGCACGCCGATGGCATAGGCCACCTGCACCTCGCACTTGGCCGCCAGGCCGGCGGCCACCACGTTCTTGGCCACGTAGCGGGCGAAGTAAGAACCGGAGCGATCCACCTTGGAGGGGTCCTTGCCCGAAAAACAGCCGCCGCCGTGGGAGCCCTGGCCGCCGTAGGTGTCCACGATGATCTTGCGGCCGGTGAGCCCGCAGTCGCCGTGCGGCCCGCCCACCACGAAACGGCCGGTGGTGTTGATGAAGAACTTGGTGTCCCCGTCCAGCATGTTCTCGGGGATCACCTTCTTGATCACCTCTTCGGTGATGGCCTCTTTGAGCTTTTCATAGCGCACGTCCGGGGTGTGCTGGGCGGCGATCACCACCGCCTCCACCCGCTTGGGCGTGTTTTCCTCGTACTCGATGGTCACCTGGCTCTTGCCGTCGGGGCGCAGGAAGCTCAGGGCGCCGTTGTGGCGCACCTCGGCCAGGCGGCGGGCCAGGCGGTGGGCGTAGTGGATGGGCATGGGCATCAGCTCGGGGGTCTCGTCGCAGGCATAGCCGAACATGAGGCCCTGGTCGCCGGCGCCCTGCTCGCCGAAGAGGCTGGTGTCGGCGGTGACGCCCTGGGAGATGTCGGCGGACTGCTTGTCGATGGAGGAAAGCACCGCGCAGGTCTCCCAGTCAAAGCCCATGGCGCTGTTGGAGTAGCCGATGTCCCGGATGGTGGAGCGCACCAACTCGGGGATATCCACCCAGGTCTGGGTGGTGATCTCGCCGGCCACCACGGCCATGCCGGTGGTCACCAGGGTTTCGCAGGCCACCCGGCTCTCGGGGTCGTCGGCGACCATGGCGTCCAAAATAGCGTCGCTGATCTGGTCGGCCACCTTGTCCGGGTGTCCCTCGGTAACGGATTCGCTGGTAAAGAGATAGTTGGCTCCCATCCCTAAAGCCTCCTTATTTCGCGTAAAAATTGAAGCTTTGAATTAAACCACCAGGCCTCGATCTTGTCAAGATTCGGGCGCTTTTTTGGGGGCGGCTAGCGCTTGCAACTGGCGGTCACGGTGCCCGGACCGTTGTTGAACAGGATGAAGCTGCGGGGCTCCACCCGCCCGCGGGGGGCCATCAGCGGCACCGGGTTGTAGGTGCGGCTGTCAAAGGGGGGCACCAGGGTCTGCTCGCTCCAGGGGTTTTCATCGGCGTTGTAGAGCCAAAAGGCGCGCACCCAGGCAGGCTCGTCCCCGGAGTTGACCACCCGGCAGCTCACCGGTACCTTGGGCATCATGGCGCTCCACTGGCCGCCGGGGGGCACCGTGCCCTGACCGTTCAGGCTAAGGCGTCCCTGGGGGGGCGGCGGCTCCGGCTCAGGCCCGGAGGCGCAGGCCGCGGCCAGGCAGAGGGCAAACAGGGTCAGGGCTATGGCTAACCTTTTCATGTTCAGCCAATCAATTTAGGGCGTCATTATCGATCAGGCGGGTGTCGCCCAGCCACACCGCCAGGCACATGCGGGACGGACCCTGCAGCCGCTGAAGGCGCTCAAGACTGTCTGGGTGCACCACCGCCAAATAGTCCAGGCGGGCGCCCTCGGTTTGGGCGATCACCTCGCCGGCCGCCGCCTCGATGGCGGCCACCTCGGTCTCGCCGCCGGCGGCCAGCTCCCGGGCCTGGTCCAGGGCCCGGCGCAGGCACAGGGCCCTCTGGCGCTCATCGGGGCTAAGGTGCACGTTGCGGCTGGAGAGCGCCAGGCCGTCGGGTTCACGCACCGTGGGCCGGCCGATCACCTTCACTCCCAGGTCCAGGTCTTGGGACATACGCTCAACCACCTTTAGCTGCTGATAGTCCTTCTGGCCGAAGGCGGCCATATCGGGCCGCACTGCGGCAAACAGTTTGAGCACCACCGTGGTTACCCCATCGAAGTGCCCGGGCCTAAACTCGCCCTCCATCTCTTGGGTGAGGCCCTCCACCAGCACCTTGCTTTGAAAGCCTTCAGGGTACATGGCGTCCACGGTGGGAGCGTAGATCACATCCACCCGGTGCTGGGCGCACAGGGCGAAGTCCGCCTCCCAGGTGACGGGGTAGTTGTCCAGGTCGCCCTGATTGTTGAACTGCATGGGGTTGACGAAGACGCTCACCACCAACAGATCGCTGTTGGCCCGGGCGTAGTCCACCAGAGACAGGTGCCCGGCGTGCAGGGCGCCCATGGTGGGCACCAAACCCACCCTCTGGCCCCGGGCGCGGGCCGCCCGGCTGGCGGCGGTCATTGCCGCCGGGTCGCGTATCACCAAGGGTTCGTCTGGCATGTGGCTCTCCGGCTCAGGCCTCTTTCAGGCTCATCAGGGCCTGGATGTTCTCATAGGGCACGTCCTTGGGGAAGTCGCAGCCCAGGCTGAGGATGAAGCCGCCCGCGTCTCCCCAGGCGGCCAGGGCTTCGGTGGCCTCGGCCACCACCTCCTGCGGGCTGCCGCTCCTGAAGGTGCCGGTGGGCGCCAGATTGCCGGTGACGCAGACTTTGCCGCCCAAGGCCTCCCGGGCCTGGGCCAGGTCCACCTTGGCTTCCAGACTGAAAATGTCCGGTGCGATTTCGGCCACCTGGTCCAGGACGGCGCTGGAGTCTCCGCAGATGTGCAGCATGGATTTCTTGCCCAACGCCCGGGTGCGCTCCACCAGGTCTTTTTGAAAGGGCGCGGCAAAGGTGGCGAAGGTCTCCGGCGAGATCAAATCGCCCGAAGCAGCCGGCTCGGAGAGGTTGATGCCGGCCAGGTTGGGATGGTCCATGATGGGACGCAAGTAGGCCCAGATCAATTCGTTGCAGAATTTGAGCAGTTGCTGCATTTCCTCGGGCTCCTCCAGCATGGCCATCATCATCTCCTCCATGCCCAGGAT
>JANQFN010000461.1 GCA_028277825.1 Desulfarculaceae bacterium | reverse complement strand
ACTTCCCAATTCGCCTGGGCCGGGCTATGCTGGGCCATTCGCCCGGCAGGCGGAAGACCTTAACTTAGCGTGAGCAGGCGAGTGGACCCCCAACGACCCTTGGACATAGGCAGCTTCTTAAATACCCGGGTGCAGAGCCATCCGGACAAGCCTTTTCTGTATTTCGAAGATCGGGTGTGGAGCTACCAGCAGTTCCAGCAGGAGGTGAACCGGGCGGCCAACGCCCTGGTGAGCCTGGGGGTGCGGAACGGTGATGCCGTGGCCCTGTTCATGAGCAACAGACCCGATTTCATCTTCGCCTGGTTTGGCCTGGCCAAGCTGGGCGGGGTCATGGTGCCCGTCAACCCTGCCTTCAAGCCGCGTGAGGCCGCCTATGTGACGGCCCATTCCGAGGCCAAGGGGCTGATCTGCGACGCCCCACGCCTGGAAGTGGCCCGGCATTTGCCCACAGAATGCCCCCAGCTAAAGTGGCTCAAATGCTGTGATGCCACGGCCAGTAATGATGACTCTGACTGGGCGGAGTTGTGCGCCTCCCTGCCCCCTACCCTGGAGCATCCCGCGCCGGATGCCGCTGCCGTGGCTCAGATCGCCTACACTTCGGGCACCACCGGCTTTCCCAAGGGCGTGTTGCACACCCAAGCCCATTTCGTGCTTTGCGGCGAGGCCTTTACCCTGTGCGCCGGCCTGGGGCCGGACGACCGGGTGATGGCGGTGCTGCCCCTGTTTCACGCCAATGCCCAGTACTACAGTGTGATGGGCAGCCTGGCCGCCGGCGCCAGTCTGATCCTCTTGCCCCGTTTCAGCGCCGGGCGGTTCTGGGAGCAGGCAGTGGAATATCAGGCCACGGAGTTCAATTTCATTGGCGCGCTGGGCCGCATGCTGATCAACCGGCCGGCTGATGAATTCCGGCCGGGACACGCCATCAGGACCGCCTACGGCGCGGCCATCACCCCGGATGTGTATGAGGCCTTTCAGAAACGTTTCGGCATTGCCAACCTGATAGACGGCTACGGGCTGACCGAGGTGCCCCGGGTGGCGCAGAATCCCCTGGGCGGCAAGATCAAGCAGATGAGCATGGGGCTGCCCGCCCGGCACCCGGACCCGGACCTGGAGTGCAGCCAGGTGCGCATCGTGGATGATCAAGGCCAAAACCTAGGGCCCGGCGATAAGGGCGAACTGTGGGTCAAGAGCCCGCTGATGATGCTGGGCTACTTCAAGGACCCGGAGCAGACAGCACAAGCCTTTGAGGACGGTTGGTTCAAGACCGGCGATTATGTCTACGCTGATGGCGAGGGCTATTTGTTCTTCGTGGACCGCAAAAAGGACATCATCCGCCGCCGGGGGGAGAACGTGTCCTCCAGCGAAGTGGAAGCGGCGATAAACGCCCATCCCGCAGTGGCTATGTGCGCGGTGATCGCAGTGCCCGCCGATTTGGGCGAAGATGAAATCATGGCCTGCGTGGTGCTCAAGGAGGGCGAGGCCTTGCATCCTGAAACATTGCAAGAATGGCTGCGTCCTCAATTGGCTGACTTCAAGCTGCCCCGCTATGTCCAGTTCCGCAAAAGCCTCCCGCGCACGCCCACTGAAAAAGTGGCCAAATATGTGCTTAAGCAGGAAGATGGTTTGCTGGAGCGAGCCCGCGATTTGCAGGCCACCGAGAGCCGCAAAAGCAAACATTGAAACGAGGCGCCGCACATGCCTGAGAACCTGGATGCCGTTTTAAAAACCACCCGCCTATTGCAGGGGAAAACCGCCATCATCACCGGAGCCGCTGACGGCATCGGCCTGGCCTGCGCCCAAACCTTTGGCGCGCAAGGGGGCCGGGTTTTCCTGGTGGATGTCAACCAGGCGGGCCTGGAGGAGGCGGCCGCTGGCATTCAGCGACAGGGTTATAAGGCAACGCCCCTGGCGGCGGACGTGACCCTACCAGAGGATGTGGAGCGCATTTTCAAAGAGGTTCTGGAACCGGATATTTTATTGAACAACGCCGGCGGCGGTTTGCCCACTGATTTGCTGGATATCTCCCTGGATGAATGGCGCCGTATCCTGGACCTGAACCTCACCGCAGCCTTTGCCCTGTGCCAGCGGGCGGCCCGGCTGATGATAGCCCGGGGTCAAGGCGGCGCCATGATCAACATGTCCTCCGTGGCCGGGCGCTCAACCAGCGTCACCGCTGGTGCGCACTATACATCCGCCAAGGCCGGCCTTTTGGGCCTTACCCGGCATCTGGCCCGCAGCCTGGCCCCGCACAACATCCGGGTCAATGCGGTGTGCCCCGGTGTGATCGCCACCCAGCGCCTGGCCCGGCGGCTGGAAGACATTGGACGGCGCGCGCAGGTGGAGGCGGAAATCCCCCTGGGCCGCCTGGGCCGGCCCGGGGAAGTGGCCGAGGCCTGCCTGTTTTTGGCCTCTGATCTGTCCAGCTTCATCACCGGCGCCAGCCTGGATGTGAACGGCGGCGCCCTGATGATCTAGACAGTCTCCAGCCCCCAAAACTGATTCACTGAGTCATCCCTCGGGCCTCCCTAATCCGGCTTGCAAGCCACGGCCTCGATCTCCACCAAGGCGCCCTTGGGCAGCCCGGCCACGGCCACGCAGGCCCGGGCCGGCAGGGCGGAGCCCTCTTCAAAGAAGCCGGCATATACTTCATTGACCGCCACGAAGTCAGCCATGTCGGTCAGGAAGATATTGGCCTTGACCACCTGGCCAAAGTCCAGGCCCGCGGCCAGGAGTATGGCCCCCAGGTTGCGCATGGCCTGCAGGGCCTGGCCTGCAACGCCGCCCGGGTCCAGTTCGCCGCTGTCAGGGTCCAAGCCCAGTTGACCGGATATGAACAATAGATCCCCGGCCCAGCGGGCCTGGCTGTAGGGCCCCACCGCGGCCGGAGCCTGATCGCTGTGCACCACCGAAAAATCCATATAGACCTCCCTAATCTGAATGTTTGAGGCTGCTTAACCCTTGACAGGGGCCAGCCGGGCTGTTAAAAATCGATTCTTTCCCCGGTGGCCCCTCACTGTTTTGCTTACTGTAGCAGGCATTAAAGGTACATGGAAACCAGCAAGCCACCCCAGGCCAACCAGATTTACGACTCCTCAGACATCGCCCTAGGCATCGAGCGCCTGGCCCAGGGCCTGGCCCAGCGCCACCCCGAGCTGAGCGGCTTGGGGCTGGTGGGGGTGCACAGCGGCGGCGATCTCTTGGTGCGCCGGGTGGAAGGCGCCATGGCCCGCGCCCTGGGACAGAAGCGCCTGGGCCTGGCCAAGGGGCTGGTGGACATCAGCTTTTACCGCGACGACTGGTCGCGCCTGACCCAGGTGCCCACTCTCAGGGACACCATCATCCCCTGGGACGTGGAGGGCCGTAACATCGTCTTGATCGACGATGTGATATTCACCGGCCGCACCACCCGCTCGGCCCTGGAGGCCATCTTTTCCCTGGGCCGGCCGGCCCAGGTGGAGTTGGCTGTCTTGGTGGACCGGGGTCACCGCGAACTGCCCCTACAGCCCGACCTGGTGGGGCTTATCCTTCAGACCCAGCGCAGCGAGTCGGTGAACGTTTTTCTACACGAGGACCCCAGCCAGGACCACGCCCTTTTGGAACCTGATAAGTACCAGGAATAAGCGGAGCATAGCTGGGACCTTCCCTGTTATCGCCAAATGCCGCTCCTCCCTGGCGGTCAGGGCCTGATATTTATTTCCTTGCAACAGCCTTTATGAATATATCCACCAGGCCGGGGGCCGTCTGAGGAGCGAGGACCTGAAGCGGTCAACTGAAAGGTTGCCGTTTTGCCCTTTTAGTTCCTGAGTTG
>JANQFN010000164.1 GCA_028277825.1 Desulfarculaceae bacterium | reverse complement strand
GGCGTGTTGATGTAGGAGGCGCTGTCGCCGCCGCCGATGGACTGCACGTGCATGCCCACCCGGAAGTCCTCCTGGGCCAGGCCGGTTAGCAGCGAGTTGATCGCCGCGCTGTCGTGCAGCTTCAAATACACCTTCAGGGTCTCCTTGGGGTTGATGCCGAACTTGGGTGAGGGGTTCTTGGCCTCCACCGCAAAGGAGGTGGAGAAGTTGTGCGGCTTGCCCCCGGGCAGGTCGGCCGGCTTGGCCCCGCTGCGGAACCTCACCTTGCCCACGTTCTCCTTGTTCTTGAGCCTTACCTTCTTGATCACCCCGTCCTTGTCCTGGAAGTAGATCTCGGACACCACCGACTCCAGAGGGCTCTGGTTGGTGAACTCAAAGAGCAGGGTGTCATTGCCCACCTGGGATATCTTGAGGTTCACGTCCACCTGGTCGGCCTGGGCCCCGCCCTCGATCTTGCCGAAGCCCAAGTTCAAGGGGCTGATTTCGTCGGCCTGGGCCAGGGCCAGCGGCATCATCGCCAGGGCCAGGGCCATAGCCAGGACTGTGATGATTTTTTTCATGGCTGTCCCCTTTTCTTTGCCACCGGTTGCCGTCTGGCGCGCAGCCGGTCAAGCTGCATGTATCACTATAAAAATGATAACCACCCCCAGGGCAAGGGGCAAGCGGCGGACAACGCGGGCCGAGGCAAGCTGCCTCTGGGAACCAAGCCACTCGGATCAACCCGGCCCTTTGCCAAGGGAGAAAGGGCGGGGCAGGGCCGTAACTAGCTTGATTCCAACTTCACCGCCCCAGGGCGCAGGACCCGGGGCGGGTCCTTCCGGACGTCGGCCAGGGTGCTGGGCGGGCCGCCGGGGCAGGGGCCCGCGTCCAGGATCAGGTCGACGTTTTCGGCGATCAGAGGGTCCAGTTCAGCCAGGCTGGCCGGGGCGGGGCCGCCGGCCGGGTTGGCGCTGGTGGCGGTGACCGCCCGGCCCAGGGCCGCGGCCAAGCCGGCAGCCACCGGGTGGGGTGAGAGCCGCATGGCCACCCCGCCCTCATAGACCAGGCTCGGATGCAGACCGGGCGGCGCGGCCAGGATCAGGGTCAGGGGCCCGGGCCAATGGCGCTCCATCAGGCCCCGGGCGCTTGGGGTCACTCCGCTGGCCAGATCATCCACCTCGGCGGCCGAAGCCAGGATCAGTCCGAAGGGCTTGTCCGGGGTGCGCCCCTTGAGCCGGCTCAGGCGCTCCAGGGCCTGGGGGTTGGCGTGGTCGGCGGCGATGCCATAGAGGGTCTCGGTGGGAAACACCGCCAACCCGCCCTTTGCAAGCACGCCGGCGGCGGCCCGGAGCAGGTCCGGGGCCGGTACTTGGGGGTCCAGGGTGATGAGGGCCGGCGGCATCTGATTACCTTTCCGCGCGATGAATGCACCACGGGCAAATCATAACACGGCGGTGCATGCAAAAAAGCCCGTCCCGCCGGGTCAAGGCGGGACGGACCTTCTCAGGTGATGTTGCGCGCCGGGCTACCAGGTGCGCTTGCGCTCGTGGGCCTCATCCACCCGCAAAGGGCGGCCTTCCAGCTCGGTGCCGTTGAGGGCGGCGATGGCCGCTTCGGCGCCGGCATCGTCCATCTCCACGAAGCCGAAGCCACGGGACCTGCCGGTAACCCGGTCAGTGATGACCTTGGCCGACTCCACGGTGCCGTGGGCCTCGAAAAGCTCACGCATCTCCTCGGCGGTGGTGCTGTAAGGAAGGTTACCGACAAAAATGTTCTTCACCATTGATCTATCACTCCTCGCAGGACAGGTGGCGCGCCGCCCCCCGGCCGGAAAGGCCCGGACGGCATGTGCCCGAGGGGCCCAACAAAAAGACCAAAGCCCCGGCGCTTGCCATGCCCAGGGCTACAGCTCCACCGTCGGCTTTTTCGGGCAAATAACAATTAAAAAAATAATACTTGCCGCGCCAAAATGTCAATGGGCAAGTAAATACGCCTT
>JANQFN010000451.1 GCA_028277825.1 Desulfarculaceae bacterium | reverse complement strand
ACCAGATCGGTGCGCGACAGCGCCGCCCTGCTGGACGCCACCGCAGGTCCGCTAGCGGGCGACCCTTACTGGGCTCCGCCTTTGGCCAGGCCCTTGCTGGAAGAAGTGGGCGCCGACCCCGGAAAATTGCGCATCGCCTTTTCGGGCCAGGCCCTGGGCGATGCCGAGGTGCATCCGGACTGCCTGGCGGCCCTAGAGAGTTCGGCTGAACTGTGTGAGGAACTGGGGCATAAAGTGGAGGAGGCGGCACCGGTGATAAGCGGGGCCGATTCCCTGCCCCTGGTCTTCGGAGCCATCTGGTCTTCGGGCCTGGCCTGCACCCTGGACGGCATCGCCATGCTCACCGGCCAGCCCATCGAGGAAGACCAAGTGGAGCCCATGACCTGGGCCCTTTACCAGAAGGGCAAGGAGGTCACGGCCTCCCAGTACATGCTGGCCATCATGACCGCCCAGCACGTGGCCCGGGAGGTGGCCGCCTTCTTCGAAGATTACGACGTGTGGCTCACCCCCACCCTGGCCAAGCCGCCGGTGCCCCTGGGCTGGCACGACCCCCTGCCTGACGACCCCTTGCGGGGCTGGCGGCGCAGCGCCCAGTTCGTGCCCTTCACCCCGCTGTGCAATCTCACTGGCCAGCCGGCCATGTCGGTTCCCCTGTATTGGAACGATGACAACCTGCCCATCGGCAGCCACTTCGTGGGCCGCTTCGGGGACGAGGCCACGCTGTTTAAGCTGGCGGCGCAGCTGGAACAGGCCCGCCCCTGGGCCCAGCGCCGGCCGCCGGTGTCGGCTTGAGCCAGCCTTGAAACAGACCCGCATCATAGAGCGCGCTGAGGAAGCCTACGCCTATCCCCTGCTGATCAAGCAGTTGTTGCACACGCCCATGCACTGGGCTCCGCAGCAGGAGATCGTCTACCGGGACATCAAACGCCTCACTTACCGTGAGATGTATGAACGCATCCACCGCCTGGCCGGGGCCCTGGCTGCTGCCGGGGTGGGCCCGGGCGACGTGGTGGCGGTCTTGGACTGGGACTCTCACCGCTATCTGGAGTGCTTCTACGCGGTGCCCATGCTGGGCGCCATACTGCACACGGTGAACATACGCCTCTCGCCGGAGCAGATCCTGTTCACCATGAACCACGCCGAGGACGCGGTGGTGCTGGTCAATGATGAGTTTCTGCCCTTGCTGGAGGAAATCGCCCCCCGGCTGGACACGGTGGGGAAATACATACTTCTCACCGACCAAGAGGAGACGCCGGACAGCGGCCTGGAGTTCTGGGGCGAGTACGAACAGATGCTGGCCGCGGCGCCTGCTGAATTCGAATTCGCAGACTTCGACGAGAACAGCCAGGCCACCTTGTTCTACACCACCGGCACCACCGGCGACCCCAAGGGAGTGTATTTCTCCCATCGCCAGTTGGTCCTGCACACCCTGGCCGTGGGCATGACCCTGGGCGGTTTGGCCCAAAGCGGACTGAACAGCGGCCAGGTCTACATGCCGGTGACCCCCATGTTCCACGTGCACGCCTGGGGCATGCCCTTTGTCTCCACCCTGTTGGGCATCAAGCAAATTTACCCCGGCCGCTACGAGCCGGAGATGCTGCTGAAGCTGGTGGACAAAGAGGGCGTCACCTTCTCCCACTGCGTGCCCACCATTCTGCACATGCTGCTCACCGACCCCCTGGCCCAGGAACTGGATCTGTCGGGCTGGACGGTGAACATCGGCGGCGCGGCCCTGCCCAGAGGTTTGGCCAAGCTGGCGCACCAGCACGGTATCACTGTGTATCAGGGTTACGGCATGTCCGAGACCTGCCCGGTATTGACCGTGGCCATGCTCAAACCCCATATGTGGGACTGGGACGTTCAACAGCAACTGGACTACCAACTCACCGCCGGCTTTCCCATCCCCCTGGTGGACCTGCAGATCAGCGACCCTCAGGGTGAAGAGTTGCCCCTGGACGGCGCCAGCGCCGGCGAGATCACGGTGCGCGCCCCCTGGCTGAGCCAGGGCTACTACAAAAACCCCGGGGGCTCCAAAGACCTTTGGGCCGGCGGCCGCCTGCACACCGGCGACATCGCCGCCCGCGACGCCGAAGGCTATGTCAAAATCAGTGACCGGCTCAAAGACGTGATCAAAAGCGGCGGCGAGTGGATTTCCTCTCTGGACATGGAGAGCCTGATCAGCCAGCATCCGGCGGTTTCCGAGGCGGCGGTGATCGGCATCCCCGACGAAAAGTGGGGCGAGCGACCGGCCTGCCTGGTGGTCTTGCAGCCCGGCGCCGAGGCCGACCCGGGTGACATCCAGGACTTCCTAGGCGGCTTCGTGGAGCAGGGGCGCATCTCCAAGTGGGCGGTGCCCCGGACCGTGTTGATCGTGGAGGAAATCCCCAAGACCAGCGTGGGGAAGATCGACAAAAAACTCATCCGCCGGCAAATGGCCTGAGAACCATCATAAGCGGGTGATAGAAAAGGAGTGCCATATGGGCCAGACAAGCGATCTGGACAAAACCTTTGACCTGATCATGCGCCGCATGGTGGCCACCGGCCAGGCGCCGCACTACACCGAGTTGGCCGCCGATCTGGGCGTGGGCGTGGAAGAGGGCCGCCAGGCCCTGCACGCCCTGTTCCAGGCGGGCATCCCCGGCTGGCTTTTCCCCAACACCGATAGCATCTGCTCTTTCGCGCCCTTCAACAACCTGCCCACGCACTACCGCATCAGCGTGGAGGGTGAGCAGAAGTGGTTCGGCCAGTGAGGCTTCGAGTCGCTGGCGGTCAGCTGGCTATTCCCAGGCAAGATGGTGAAGATAGAGGCCCCCTGCCTGGACTGCGGCGAGCCCATCGAGCTTGAGATGCGCGACGGCGAGATTCTCAAGGCCGACCCCAAGGGCATCATGGGCTATGTGGCGGTGCCCTTCTGGAAGTGGTTCGCCGACATACCTTATGCCTGAAGCACTATGAATCTCTTCCGGGCGGAAGAGCATATCAAGAACTGGCAGGGTTTCGCGGCGGGCAGCGAAGAGGGCATCGTGCCCCTGGCGCATCTGCTGGAGATGTTTTCGGGCCCCTATTTCACCGAACGCCTGGGCGGCGCCTGGGTGTCAAACGCCCGGGCCTATGCCCGCGAGATGGGCATCACCATGAAAAAGCTGGGCGTGAGCGGCCCCTTCTGGCAGGCCAAGAAGCCCGACTAGTTTTCAAAACAATCGCCGGGCCCCACAAGGCCCGGCGGGCTTTATTTCTCCTCCTCCAGCTTGGCAAAGGCCCGCTGGCCCAGGTAGTCCGAGTAGGCGTCCCAGGGGTGCTGGCCGTCTGGTTCGCTGCGGCGGTCCATGTAGAAATGACAACATTCGCCGCCATGCGGAATCAGCTTGTCCACCACCGGCACGAACTTGGCCAGGCCCCGCTCCTCTATCACCTGGATCATGCCCTCCACGAAGTAGCGCTGCACCCGGCAGTCAAAGGCGCTGTAGCGGTCCTGATGGGGACACCAGAGGATGTCGAACTCGGCCCGGTCGGCGTCGGTGATCCAGGGCCTCTCCAGGGAGGCGTAGAGCACGGTGTTGATGCCGGTGACGATGTAGGACAACAGCTCCACCTCGGGCACATCCTCGGGAAAAGTCGAGTTGTCCAGCATCTGCTCACAGGCCTCGTAACCCGCCTGGTTGAGCGCTTTTCGCACCACCTCCTGGCCCTCGGCGCCAAAGGCCTCTTCCACCGCCTTTAAGCTGTTGAGCACGCCGGTGGCCATCATGGTGCCCCAGACGAACAACACCGCCGGGTCGAAGTCCTGGCGCTGGGCCATAGCCCCGCGCAGGTTATCCACCGCCTCTTGGAAGGGCAGGCCCAACTGCACGCCGCTGTAAGCCGGCTCCTCCCGCTGGCCCAGGGACCAGATACCTTCAGTGGTGGGATATTCAGGCTTGGGCATAATCTGACTCCCTTAGCTACCTATTAAACCCGCTCGATGAACTCGGTGCCCAAAAGCCCCTCGGGCTTGAACAGCAGCACGAAGATGATGATCAAAAAGGCCAGGGTGTTCTTGAAGGCCACCGAGATCAGGCCGCCGGCCAGGGCCTCGGCCACCCCCAGGATCAGGCCGCCCACGATGGCCCCGGGCAGGCTGTTCAACCCGCCCAGGATGGCGGCGGCAAAGCCCTTGAGGAAGGGTTCCATCATGAAAGGCGGATCCAGGAAAAGCACCGCGGCCAAGAACAGACCGGCCATGACCCCCAAACCGGCGGCCAGGCCCCAGGACAGGGCCAGCACCCGGCGGGTGGGGATGCCCAGGGTCTGGGCGGCGGCCAGGTTTTCGCTGGTGGCCCGCATGGCCAGGCCGATGGGGGTCTTTTGCACCAGCAGGTAAAAACCGAAGCTGCCCAGGATGCCGAAGATCAGGGTGCCCAGGCTGAGATGGCTGATCACCACCCCGCCGATGTTGAAAGTCTCGCTGTCCGAGAGGGGAAAGGGAAAGGTCTGGGGCTCCAAGTCGCCGAATTTGAGCACCAGGGCCTGCATGATCAGGCCGAAGCCCAGGGTGAGGATCACCATGCCCAGGTGGTTGGCCTCGCGCCGCTGGGCCGGGATGAGTATGCCAAAGTAGAACACCATGGCGATGGCCGCCCCCAAGAGGATGGCCAGGAAAAAGGCCAGCCACCAGGGGATGCCCGCGGCCAGGAGCATAAAGGCGGCAAAGGCGCCCACGGTGGTGATGTCGCCGTGGGCGAAATTGAGTACCCGGTTGGCCCTATAGACCAGGACCACGCCCAGGGCCACCAGGGCGTAGAGGCTGCCTTGGGAGAGACCGGTGATGGCGTATTGCAGTATGTTTTCCATAGTACCTGTCCTCCCCTTTTCTACCTAAACGGCCAGTGGCGGAAATAGAGTCTCATCTTCAGCCACATGCCGGCCAGGCCCAGGGGCTGGAAAATCAAAACCAGGATGATGGCCACCCCGTAAATAAAGGGCACCGCCTCTTTGTATTCCGAGAGCAGCTGCGGGATGATTACCACGAAGGCCGCCCCCAAAATGGAGCCCTCCACCAGGGCCAACCCGCCCACGATCACCGCCACCAGAAAGTCGATGGTGGTCAGGAAGGTGAACATGTTGGGCTCCAGATAACCCAAAAGCAGGGCCAGCATGCCGCCCTGCACGCCTACGTAAAATGAGCTGATGGCGAACGACAAGAGCTTGTAACGGGTGAGGCTCACCCCCAGCACCTCGGCGGCGATGTCGTTGTCCCTAATGGCGATGAAGGCGCGGCCCATGTAGGAGGAGACGATGTTGTAGGTCAACAGCACGAACAGTCCGGCGATTATGAAATAGAGATAAAAGTAGGTCTGTTCCATGTTCAAAAACCAGAACTCCTCCAACTTCTGAATGGTCAGGCCCATGCGCCCGCCCGAAAGCACCGGCGAGTTGGCGAAGATCTGATACACCGCCACGCCGAAGCCCAAGGTGGCGATGGCCAGATAGGGCCCTTTGAGCCTGAGCGAAGGGAAGCCCACCAGGAAGCCGAAGATGCCGGCCATCACCCCGGCGGCCACCAGGGCCAGGGCCCAGGGCACGCCCAGCATGGACAGATGCCCGAAGGTGAAGGCGCCGATGGCCAAAAAGCCCGCCTGGCCAAAGGATATCTGCCCGGTGAAGCCGATCAACAGATTCTGGCCCAACACGCCCACGGTGAGCATGAACACCATGGTGGCGATGTAGACCACGGCGTCGGTGGTGTAGGTGGGCAACAGGAACACAGCCAGCACCAGGCCCCAAACCCATACCTTGGTCCAGGGTTTGCGGATAAGTTTCAGCTCTTCAGAATAGCTTTGGATGAGGTCCATCTGCTGATCAGCTCCCGTACATCTCTTGAATCAGGTTGCCGTAGCTCTTTTCCAAGGAGCTTCTTTTGACCTTCTGGGTGGGAGTGACGTCGCCGTCCTCCACATAGAAGCGCCGCGGCAGCAGGCGGAACTTCTTGACCGTCTCCACCCGGGCCAGGGTCTTGTTCACCTCCTTCACCTCCTTCTCGATCAGCTTGATGATCTCCTGGTTCCTGGTCAGGTCCTCGAAGGTGGTGAAGGGTATGCGGTTGTCCTGGGCGTATTTGTTCACGTTGTCCTCGTCGATGAGGATCAGCGCGGTGAGGTACTTGCGGCCGTCGCCGATCACCGCCGCGTCCTGGATATAGAAGCTGAACTTGAGCTTGTTCTCGATGAAGGCCGGGGTGATGTTCTTGCCGCCGCGGGTGATGATGATGTCCTTTTTGCGGTCCAGGATCTTCAGGTAACCGTCATCCATCGCACCCACGTCGCCGGTGTGCAGCCAGCCCTCGGCGTCAACGGTCTCGGCGGTGAGTTCCTCGTTTTTGAAGTAGCCCTGGAAGACGTTGGCCCCCCGGGCCAGGATCTCGCCGTCCTCGGCGATCTTGACCTCCACCCCGGGCACCGGCGTGCCCACGTATCCCGGCCGTGGTTCATCCAGAGGCGAGATGGCGATGACCCCGGTGGATTCGGTCTGGCCGAAGCCCTCGCGCAGCTTGACGCCGATGGCGTTGTACCACTCGAAGAGCTCGGGGCTGGCCGGAGCGGCGCCGCAAACCGCGTAGCGGATGCGCTCCAGGCCGATCATGCGCCTGAGGTGATGCAGCACTCCCCAGTACACCGTCTGGTAGGCGGCCGAGAGCCAGAAAGGGCAGTCGCCGGCGGCCTGGGCCCGGATGTGCTTGATGCCCACTCCGATGGCCACCCGGTAGCAGAAGCGCTTGACCAGGGTGGAGTCGGACATCTTGATCTCCACGTTGGAGACGAACTTCTCCCAGATGCGGGGCACGCTGGCAAACACCGTGGGCGACACTTCGCGCAGGTTGGCGGCCAGGGTGGCCATGCTCTCCACGAAGTTCACCGTGGCCCCGGTGCTGATGGCCTGGAACACCGAAATCAGATTTTCGTAGATATGGGCCAGGGGCAGGTAGGAGAGCAGCTCGTCGTCCTCGCGGCGGGGGAGCGCGGCCACAAAGGATTCGGTCATGTTCAACACGTTGCTGTGGCTGATCATGGCGCCCTTGGGGCGGCCGGTGGTGCCCGAGGTGTAGATGAACATGGCCAAGTCATCGGGCCCGATGGCCTCGGTGCGCGCGGTCAGCTCATGGCCGTGCTCCTCCAGATAGCGCTTGCCCTCGGCCAGAAACTCCTCGAAAAAACTCAGGCGGGGGTGGGAAAAGCCCCACAGCCCCTTGGGGTCCCAGATGATCACCCGATCCACCGCCAGGTCATCGACGATGTCCAGGACCTTGTCCACCTGTTCCTCGTTTTCCACGAACAATATCTTGGACTCGGAGTGGTTGACCACGTAGGCGATCTCCTCGGCCGAGGAGGTGGGGTAGATGCCCACGGTGCAGCCGCCGGCGGTCATGGCCGCCAGGTGGCAGAACAGCCACTCCGGCCGGTTGTCGCCCAAGACGGTGACCCGGTCTCCGGGCTGAAGCCCCAGGGCCATGAGCCCCGCGGCCACCTCCTTGACCCTCTGGCCGTACTCACGCCAGGTGATGCGGTTCCAGATGCCGTAGTCCTTGTGGCGTAGGGCCACCTTGTCGCCCAGGCGCTCCACCTGGCTGAAAAACAGATCCGGGAAGCGGGTGTGGGTGGAGAGGCTCACCATGTTCTCCTTTTCTTGTACAGGCGCCAGCCCTTGGAGGAGTCCTCGTCGCCTCCCAGGCCCAGGTACAGCTCCTGCACGTCCTCGTTCTCCTGCAACTCGGCGCTGGTGCCCTCCAGGACGATGCGCCCGGCCTCCATGATGTAGCCGTAGTCGGCGATGGAAAAGGCCAGCTTGGCGTTTTGCTCCACCAGCAGAATGGTGGTGCCGATCTCGGCGATCTTGACCAGGGCGTCATACACCGAGCGGGCCACCAGGGGCGCCAGGCCCAAAGAGGGCTCGTCCAGCATCAACAGCTTGGGGCGCCTCAAAAGGGCCCGGGCGATGGCCAGCATCTGCTGCTGTCCGCCGGACAGGGTCTCGGCCTGCTGTTCGCCGCGTTCGGCCAGGATGGGGAAAAGCTCATAGACGAACTCCAGGTCATCCTTGACCTCCTTGCCCCGCCGGCCCCAACAGCCGATCTCCAAATTCTCCTTGACCGTCAACTCCCTAAACAGGCCCCGGTCCTCGGGCACGAAGACGATGCCCCGGCCGGAGATGCGCTCCGGCGCCAGGCGGTGGATGCGCCTGCCCTCAAACTCTATGGTGCCCTTGTTGGGCTGGTCTTTGAGCAGGCCGGCCACGGTTTTGAGTAGCGTGGTCTTGCCCGCCCCGTTGGGCCCCAGCACCGCGAAGATCTCCTTCTCGCGGATGGTCAGGGTCAGGCCATGCAGGGCATAGATGCGGTCAAAGTAAAGAGTCTCGATGTTGGCGATTTTCAACAGGGGCGGTTTGTCCGCCGCCAGTTGTTCCCTGCCTGTCTCAGCAACCTGACTCACCGGCCACCTCCCCTATTCATCGCCCACGTAGGCACGGATCACCTCGGGGTGGCGCTGCACTTCTTCGGGCGAGCCCTGGGCGATCTTCACCCCGTTGTCAATGGCCACCATGCGGTCAGCCAGGGCCGAGCCGATGCGCAGGTCGTGCTCCACCAGCAAGATGGCCGGCTTGAAGCGGCCCTTGATTTCGGTGATCAGATAGGCGGTTTCCTGCTTTTCCTCGGCGGTGAGTCCGCTGATGGGCTCATCCAGCATCAACAGGCGGGGCTCCAGGGCCAGGGCGCGGCCCACCTCGGCCCGCTTTTGGATGCCGTAGGGGCAGTCGGAGATGCGGGCCGAGCGATAGGCCTGCAGCTCCAGAAAATCGATCAGCTCCTCCACCACCTCCCGGTGCTTGAGCTCCTCTTTGCGCAGGCGCAAAAAGGCCGCCGCCGGATTCTTTTTGAACATCACGTGGCGGCCCAGCATTAGGTTGTCCAACACGGTCATATGCATGAACAGGCGCAGGTTCTGGAAGGTGCGGGCCACGCCCCGCTGGGCCACGTGGTCGGGGGAGAGCCCCAAAAGGCTCTCCCCCTCAAAGGTTATGGCTCCGCTCGTGGGCTTGTAGACCCCGGAGATGCAGTTGAACAAAGTGGTCTTGCCCGACCCGTTGGGGCCGATGACCGTCAGTATCTCCTCCGGCTCCACCTCCAGGTCCACGCCGGCCAGGGCCTGAATACCGCCGAAGCTGATATTCAGATCATTTATCTCGAGCAGTGCCATGATGCTCCATCTAGAACTTGGGCGGGAAGACCACGTAGCCTCCCACCGGGTGGTTTCTCATGTCCTTCTTGGCCTGGGTCATGCGCATGGCGTTGTTGCCGTGGTGCTGGTTGGGCCCGTAGGTGACCGGGGAGCCCATGCCCTCGGGCTTCCAGTCCTTGATCGACTCCAGAGCCTTGATCAGCTTTTCTTGGGTGAGATCGCGGCCCGCGATCTCCAGGGCCTTGGCCAGGTGCATCATGGACACGGCGCCAAAGGTGGCCAGATACTCGCGGTTTTTCAGCTTGGGGTTGTACTTCAGCAGGACTTCCACCACCTTGTCGGCCTCCGGGTCGAAGCCGGGCAGCGACATGTTGCCGGTGGTGTTGATGTAGCTGCCCACCCAAGCCGGTCCGGCCAGCTTGAACATGATGGG
>JANQFN010000393.1 GCA_028277825.1 Desulfarculaceae bacterium | reverse complement strand
CCTGGGCCAGGAGGTGATCTATCCCATCGAGGACACCGCCCACCCCAACTATGACAATCCCTGGATCAAGAGCCCGGACGATTACTTCAAGATCGAGCGAGTGGACCCCACCAAGAGTCCCCGTATGTCCGAGCACATCAGGATGATGGATGTGATGGCCACCGAGCGCGCCGATACTGTGGCCATCATGGGCTTTGTATACGGTCCCCTGGGCATCCTTTCCATGATGCGCGGGGCGGAGAAACTGTTTGTTGATTGCATGAAGCACCCCGAGGCGGTACACGCTGCCGAGGAGACCATCACCGAAGTGCTGATCGACTTCATCAAGGCCCAGGTGGCCGCCGGCGTCCACGCCATCGTGCTGGACACCTTATTCGCCTCCCAGACCATCATGAGCAAAAAGATGTGGAAGGAGATCGAGGCGCCCTACGCCAAGCGTCTGGCCGAGGCGGTGCGCGAGGCAGGCGCCATGGTCATGGTGCACAACTGCGGAAACGGTATATATTTTGACGTGCAGATCGAGGCCATGAATCCGGTGGCTATCTCCTGCGCCTATCCCCCCGATGACTGCGAGAACTGGGTGGAAGCCAAGGAGAAATGGGGTGATAAGGTCTGCATCTGCGGCTACATGGAACCGGCCAGATACGCCTTCCTGGGCACCCAGGACGAGGTGCGCGAGGAGTGCAAGAAGGAAATCGGTGAGTTGGCCGCCGGTGGAGGCTTTGTGCTCGCCACGGGCTGCGAGTTTCCGCCCAACGGAAGCCTGCTCAACGCCATGGCCATGATGGAGGCTGCGGAACTTTACGGTAAGTACTAGGACATATTTAGCGTTACAATGGCAGAAAACCTCCCCGGCGGGCCGTGGATTCGTTCCCGGCCCGCCGGGGTAACCAATCTCCCGGGTAGAAGAACAAGCGGACTGTAAAGATGACCACGAGACAAAAAGCAGCGGAAGCCGTGGAACTGGCTATCGAGGATTATCATCTGACCGAGGAACCTTTCTATCTGCCGGTGAACAACGAATTGGAGATGTTTGCCAAGGCCTTTGAACTCAAGCTGCCGGCCATGCTCAAGGGCCCCACCGGGTGCGGCAAGACCAGGTTCTTGGAGCACATGGCCTGGAAACTGAAGCGGCCTTTGATCACTGTAGCCTGCCATGAGGACCTCACCGCCGCCGACTTGGTGGGCCGCTTTTTGCTCAAGGGTTCGGAGACGGTGTGGACCGACGGCCCCCTGAGCCTGGCGGTGCGTCATGGGGCCATCTGCTATTTGGACGAGGTGGTGGAGGCCCGCAAGGACACCACGGTGGTGATCCACCCCCTCACCGATGACCGGCGCATCCTTCCTCAGGAAAAGCGGGCGGCGCTTTTGGAGGCCCATCCGGACTTCCTGCTGGTCATCTCCTACAACCCCGGCTACCAGAGCGTGATGAAGGACTTGAAGCACTCCACCCGCCAGCGCTTCGTGGCCATGGATTTTTCCTATCCTCCGCCGGACAAGGAACAGGACATCGTCATGCGGGAGACCGGCCTGGATGAGGCCAACGCCAAGAGCCTGGTCAAACTGGCCGAGATGGTGAGAAACCTCAAGCAACACGGCCTGGAGGAGGGCGTCAGCACCAGGCTCTTGGTGTATGCCGCCAAGCTCATGGTCGGCGGGGTGGCCCCCCGAGAAGCTTGTGAGGCGGGGGTTGTCAGCCCCATGACCGACGATGAGGAGATGCAGACCGCCATAAGGGAGATCGTGCACGGCATCTTCTAAGGAGACCAGCCCCGACCGTTTGTGCCGGCAACTTGCCGGTCAGCAAGCACCATGAGCAGAGCATGAACTACCAGGCCTGTAAAAATCCCACCGCCAAGAACCTGCGTAGCTTGAGTGAATTTCTAAGGGACCATCCGCAGTTGCTCACTCGCCTGCCCGCCGGCTCGCAGGACATCTACGTCAGGCTCTGCTCATTGATCGCCCATATGCGTTCACGCAGGTCGCGCAACTTCTTTATGCAGACTTTGAACGCCATGGAGTCGCTCAAGGAGGTTCCCAGCAGGGACGAGATATTGAAAAAGGCCCTTTTGTTGGGGGCCACCAGTTGGTCTCTGGTGATCCCCTATTTTGCCAACGCCAAAACCATGGCCGGCCAGGATGGACTCTTAGAGGAGTGGACCCGTTTCACGCTGCGTCTGGCTGAGCGGGACATCGACGTGGCGGGCGCTTTCCTGGAGCAGACCGCCGAGGCCTTGGCCCAACACGGCCCCGAGGAATTCTTGTCCTGGGGGGAGTTGGCCCTGGAAATCCTCAATGGCAACCAGGGCATCTGGCGGGTGGCCAAAGCCTACATGGAGGAGTCCCTGAACGGGGAGCGGGATTTTGACCTGCCCCGCTGGCAACACCTGCTCAATCTGGCGGGAAGCATCTGCAACTGTTCACCCCACGCCGCCGAGGCATTCGTGCGCAAGGGCTCCCACACCTGCCGCCTGCTCAACGACGAAGAGGTCCAGCAGTGGGTGCTTAAAGGCATGGCCGAAAACCAGTGCGAAGAGGACCTGGTGGGCTATTTTAGCGCCACCTCGGCCAAGGCCCGCGAGCAGCGCGACTATCTGATCTCGGGCGTCAAGCTTTCCGAGGCCGCGGGCACCCTGGCCCTGATCTGCGAAGCCTACCTGGGCCGGCCCATCCGGGTGCGGTCCAATGAGAGCCTGGCCGGGGTGCAGGGTTTCGGGGGCGGGGCGGCCACCGACGGCCGCACCGTCTTTCTGCCCCCCAAGGCGCCGGACTTCGTCCTGTTCAAGCTGATGGCTCTGCACCAGTGCGCTCTGTTGGACCAGACCGCGCTGAGGCTCATCACCGGCGACAAGAGCATCTCCCACACCACGGCCCACCTGGCCGCGGAAAGGGCGCTGTTGACCACCATGCCCGGTCTGCGTCAAGACATGGAGAAGGTGGCCCAAGGCCAGCTGCCGCCCCACTATCCACAGGAACCGCCCTTGAAGATGTCACCGCCGCCGCTTTGGTGGGGCGATTTTCTGCCGGTGTTGATGCAGGAGGCCAACGCGGCCATCACCCAGCTCCAACAAAAGGCCCAGGAGATCAGCGATCTGCCCACCGAGGTGGTGGAGGCGCTGCTTGAGGCCATGATGGCCAAAGGGCAGCGGGAGGTGGCCGGCCTGTGGAAGCAACTCAACGATCTGTTTGAGAGCATAGAGTTCGATTCACCTGAGGCCGAGGATTTGGACGAGGACTACGAGGCTTTCAACTACTGGGAGTGGGACAAGAACCTTGGCGACTACAAGATAGACTGGTGTCTGGTGCGCCAACGCATGGCCAAGGATGACCCCAACGACATAGTGGCCGCCACCCGCGAGGCTCGCCAGGGTCTTATCAACCTGATCCGGAGCCAGTTCGCCCGGCTCAAGCCGGAAAGGTTCCGCAAATATCGGGCTCAGCCCTATGGCGACAACCTGGACATCGACGCCTTGATCCAGTCCCTGGTGGAGATGCGCACCAGCGGCTGGCTCAACGAAAACGTATACGTGCGCCGCGACAAGAGGGTGCGCGACGTGGCCGTGCTGTTTTTGCTGGATCAAAGCGGCTCCACCGAGGAAGAGGTGGCTGGCCGCCGGGTGATGGACCTCCAGAAAGAGGCCATGGTGCTCATGGCCGAGGCCCTGGATTCCCTGGGTGACCCCTTCGGCATCATGGGCTTTTCCTCGGAGGGCCGCTTCCGGGTGGACATGTTCATGGTCAAGGATTTCTGGGAGGAATACGACCAGACGGTGCAGTATCGCCTGGGCAATCTGCAACCCCTTCATTTCACCCGCATGGGCGCGGTGGTGCGCCATGCGATCCACCAACTGGACCAGGTGCCCGCCGCCATCCGCCTGTTGATCATCCTCACCGACGGTCGGCCCTATGATTCGGAGTACGGCAATCTGGACTACGCAGTGGAAGACACCAAGAAGGCTTTGATGGAGGCCAAGAAGCACCAGATAAGCCCCTTTATCATCACCACCGACAAAAAAGGGGCTTCTTACCTAAAACGCATCTCCCCCCAAACCCAAAGCATTATCGTGCCGAGGGTAGAGTTGCTGCCCACGGTGCTGCCCAACATGTACAGGAGGCTTACGACATGAGTTTGTCAGCCAGCAAGATAACAACCGGAGATGAGCACTTCGAGTCCTTGACGCAAAGGGCGCTGGAACTGGGCGCCACCGCCGCCAGGGTGATAAGAACCGACCAAGTGGTGTTCGACCCCCGCTCCCATTTCAAGTGCCGCTTCGGCTGCAGCCGCTGGGGGCGCTATTGGACCTGCCCGCCCCACACCATCTTGAATCAGGATCAATTCGACAAGGCCTTCGCACATTACGGCAGAGCCATGGTCGTACAAACCAAGGATGCCAAGGACAGCCAGGATGTGACGGTGACCTTGGAAAAGGAGGCAATGCTCCAACATGGCTGTCCCTTTGCCATGGCCCTGGCTCTTTGTGATCTGTGCAGCGAGTGCGCTTATCCGGAGCCCTGCCGCTTCCCGCACCTTGCCCGGCCCTCTATGGATTGCTATGGGATCGACATCGCGGCTACGGTGGAGCCCCTGGGCTTACAGGTGGATTTTGACCCCCAGGGAGAAGCCATGCCGGCTTTTTACAGCATGGTGCTGTTGGATTAGCCGGTATGGGTGTCTTTAGAGGTTGCTCCCAGACTTGAACCTCCATACGGGGGTTCATTCCCCGTGGCTTGCCGCACTGTAAAGCTGAGATCATCCCCTTGGCGCCCCGCTGCTTGCGGCGGGATTGTTCATTCCGAACCCACATTTGGCCCTAGCCGCCACCTTTAAGATATAGAACTGAATTTTTGCAAAGAACCATAAGCGGAAAAACACGGTTGACAAACATATCGAACGCTCGTTATGTTAAATCTACGACTCAGCCAGCCGGTGAAAGGATAGAGCCCCACGCATGGCCAGACCTCCACTGAACAAAGACAAACTGCTGGCCACCGCAACCGAGCTTTTCTCATCCAAGGGATACCAAGCTACTTCAGTCAGAGACATCGCCGCAGCGATGGGCATGACCGTCTCCAACATCTATCACTATTTCGGAAGCAAAGAGGGCCTCCTGCGGGCCATCATGGGGCACTACTCCCAGGTGCTGTTGGACCAACTTAGAGAAGTGGTCTCCCGCGACCTGGAGCCCTTGCAGCGCTTCCGCCTGTTGCTTAGCACCCATTTGACGGTGGCCGGCACCCGGTTCCGGGAAAACAAGATCTTTCTGCTTGACGACGAGCGCCTTTCGCCAGAGGGCCGCGAGGACAGCCGTGGTGTACAGCGGGAGGTGATGGCCATCTACATGGGCGAGTTACAGAACCTGGCTGCCGCGGGAAAGCTGCGAGACGAGGAGTTGCGCATCCAGGCCTTCAATATTTTTGGCATTATCAACTGGCACATGCGCTGGTACCGGCCCCAGGGACCGCTTTCCTTGGAAGAGACCATAGACAAGATCTGCGATTTCATCTTATTGGGAATGATAAAGCGCTCCGTTGGCGAATAGACCGCCGGGACCGCAGCCAAAGCCATGGTGGCTCTGATTCAGAAAGTCTTGAAAATTCAAACCGAGGGATCATGATGGGCTGCACCATCGATATTGACACCGGCGGCACATTCACTGACGGCTATTTCGTGTGGAACGGGCAGGTAGTAACGGTCAAGGTGCCCACTACCCCACATGACCTGACAGTCTGCTTCCAAGAGTGTATCAAGGCCGGGGCCGGCCGCCTGGGCCTGGAGACGCCGCAGTTGCTCTACCAGACTGATCTGGTGCGCTTCTCCAACACCATTGGGACCAACACCATCATCCAGCGCAGCGGCAGCAAGATAGGTCTGCTGGTCAGCCGGGGTATGGAAGATCTGGAGCTGGTGGGCCAGGGCGCCGACGGCGCGCCCTTGGTGTTTCCGGACATGGTCCTGGCCCTGGAAGAGGAAATGTCGGACCAGGGCGAAGTGGTGCGCGCGCCGGACGAGGCGGCCACCTTGGCCGCAGCCCAGGAGCTCATCGACCGGGGGGCGCGCTGTTTGGTGGTGGCCCTGAACAACGCGGACTTGAACCCGGCCAACGAGCGCCTGGTGCGCACGGCGGTCAAGCGGGAGTACCCTCGCGACTACCTGGGCTCGGTGTCCATCTTTCTCTCCTCGGATATCACCCGCCGCTCCGGCCGAAACCAGCGGACCAACGCGGCGGTGCTCAATGCCTATATTCACGCCTCCATGGTGCGCCTGCTCTACAAGGCCGGCGAGGACCTGCGGCGGCGGCTGTTCGCCAAGACCCTGTTCATCGGACACAACAACGGCAATGTGGCCCGGGTGGCCAAGACCCGAGCCCTAAACACCTATAACTCCGGCCCGGCCGCGGGCCTTTTGGGGGCTAAGCTGCTGGGCGAGCTCTACGGACAGAGCGAGTTGATCTCGGCCGACATGGGGGGAACCTCCTTTGACGTGGGTTTCGTGCGCGGCGGCGAGCCTTCCTACGAACTGGAGCCCGAGGTGGAGGGCATCAAAGTGAACTTGCCCATGCTGGGCATCCGGGCCATCGGTGCCGGCGGAGGCTCCATCGCACGGGTGGAGGATGGCCAGCTTTTCGTGGGGCCCCAGTCGGCCGGCTCCCTGCCCGGTCCGGCCTGCTTTGGCCTGGGCGGCGGCGAACCCACCGTGGCTGACGCGGACTTGGTGCTGGGCATCCTGGATGCCGATTTCTTCCTGGGCGGCAGCATGACCCTGCACCTGGATAAGGCCCGGGAGGCCATTGAAAGCAAGATCGCCGGGCCCCTGGGGGTGAGCGTTGAGGAGGCGGCCCTGGCCATCAAAACACTGGTGGACCAAACCATGGGCCAGCAGGTGGCCAAGCTCAAGGGCAATATTTGGGACGCGGAGGCCACGCCTCTGCTGGCGGTCTATGGCGGGGCCGGTCCGGCCCACGCCTGCGGCGTGGCCGAGGTGGCCGGTCTGCCCAAGATCGTCTTCACCCCCCACTCGGCGGTGTTTTCGGCCTTTGGCTCCTCCAGCCTGGACGTGGGCCATGTGTACTACAAACGGGTGGACCTGCCCCTGGCCCCGGGCGCGGAGTTGGCGGGCCTGGCCGCGCCCATGGAGGCCATGCGGGCCGAGGCGCTAAAGGACATGCGGGGAGAGGGCTTTGACGAGGCGGCCATCACCTGGGCGGCCGAACTGCTGGTGCGTCCGGCCGGCGGCGGCGATGAGGTTCGCGTGGCCGCGCAACCCGACTTCTTCGCCGATACGGCCCAGGTGGAGGCCGTGGCCGCCCAGACCCGGGAGCTTCTGAGCGCGGCGGGCCAGGAGGTAAGCGGCGAGCTATTGATAACCACCGCCAGCCTGGTGGCCCAGGCGGGCATCACCCAGCATCCCATCGAGGAGCAGTCCTTGGCCCCGGCCGAGGAAAGCGAACAGTCCCGCAAGGGTCAGAGGGCGGTGTACCTGCAAAGCGGCGTCCCGGCCCAGGACATCCCGGTCTACGACCAGGCCCTGCTCCGGCCTGGGCACCAACTGGACGGCCCCGTCCTGGTGGAGAGCGTGGAGACCACCGCCCTGGTGCCCGCTGGCTGGAGACTGAAAGTGGACCAATACAATCACTGCGTGCTGGAAAAGGCGGCCTAGCCATGAAAGTCAGGATCACCGAATACCTGGAAGTGGACCTGGAGAGTCAAAAATGGTGCTGTCAACGCTGCGGGCATGAACTGGTCGATGCGCGGCAGAATTACAAGAAGGGTTGTCTTGTGGCCGAAAAGCCTCTGGAGGAGGTTTATCCTCCCAAACCCGAGGGGCAGGCCTATGGTTTCATTCCGGACCCGGACTTCTGCCGGCTCATCGAGTTCTATTGCCCTGGTTGCGGGGTGATGATCGAAAACGAGTACCTGCCTCCGGGGCATCCCCTCACCCACGAAATCGAGCTGGATATCGACTCGCTCATCGAGCGGTATGGACGCGCATGACCAGCGGCCGGGACATATTTGACCAGTTCCTGGCGGGTGAGCTGCCGCCCAGGCCGGCATATGTGCCCCTGCTCAGGGGCATCACCGCCCAGGTGGGCGGAGTTGGCCACCAGGAGCTGACCTGCGACCCCACCATGTGGGCCAACAGCCTGGCCAAGACAGTGGAACTCTTCGACCTGGACGGGGTGGTGGCTGGTTTCCACTTCAGCCTTTTGGCCGAGGCCTGCGGCTGTGAGTTGCAATGGTCCGGCGATCGTCCCCAACTGGGCCCGCCGCCCGGAGCGCCGCGAGAGGACCCCCTGGCGCGCGGCCGCCTGCCCGGAGCCCTGGAAGCCACCAAGCGCGTCTTCGAGGTGGTCAAAAATCAGCGCGGCTGCGTGGCCGCGGTGAACGGCCCTCTGACCGTGGCCTCGCAGCTTTTTAAGGCGGAAGGAGCCGAAGCCGATCCCGCGGTGATCAAGCCGGCTCTGATGGCGGTTTACGAGGAATTCTGCAAGCTCCGGCCCGACGTGCTGCTGCTCATGGAGAGCGGGCCCCTGGTGGCCCAGCCCCTGCCACCGGCCTTAAAGCGCCTGTACTTCACGCTCAAAAAAATCGCGGCTTACTACGACGTGGCCACGGGACTATACCTGCAAGACTACCGGGCCGGGCAGATTCAAGACCTGGCCGCGCTGAAAATGGACCTCTACATCCTGGGGCCGGACCAGGCCGGGCAGGCCCCTCCCCTGGAGGCCCAGTGGGAACTGGCCGCGGACTGCTTGGGCATCGGGCTGGGGCTCTCGCCGGCCGACCCAGCGCAATGCCAGCAGATGCTGGAAATTGGCGGCCGGGCCTTGGCCGAAAAGCCGGGGCGCAACTTTTTCTTTACCAGCCTGGGGCCCTTAAAGCGCGGCCACGACCCCCAAGCCCTGTTGGCACTGGTTAAACAAATACGCCAGATGAGAAGGTGAGCATGGCAAGCAAGCAACCACAAGCGGGTTACGAGATCAACATAGACGTCGGAGGCACCTTCACCGACTTCTTTCTAAAGGACCCGGAGCGCGAAGTTCGCCTGTCCAAGACCCCCACCACCCACTATGACCTGTCCGTGGGCTTCATGCGGGGCATTAAGGACCTGGCCAAAGAGTGCGGCCTGGGCCAAAACCAGTTGCTGTCCCAGACCAGGGCCGTGCGCTACTGCACCACGGTGGGCACCAACGCCCTGATCGAGCGCAGCGGCCCCAAGCTGGGACTCATCACCACCGCCGGCTTTGAGGACACCATCTTCCTGGGGCGGGCCCGTTCCTGGGCCGACGGCGTGACTGTTACCGAAAACAAGGACCTGGCCCGCATCAACAAGGCCGAGCCCCTGATCCCCCGGGACATGGTGGTTGGCCTGCGCGAGCGGGTGGACTCGGCGGGCAACGTGGTTTGCCCCCTGCAGGCCGAGGAGGTGCTGGAAAAGCTGCAGCTATTGGTGGACCGGGGGGCCATGGGTTTCGTGGTCTGTCTGCTGTGGTCCTTTGCCAATCCGGTGCACGAGCAGGCCATCAAGCAGATCATCGAAGAGGAATATCCCGAGGACTACCTGGGTTCCATGCCGGTGACTCTGTCCTGCCAGGTGTCGCCCAAGCAGGGCGAGTACACTCGCTTCGTCACCACCGTGGTCAACGCCTATATCCACGGGGTGATGGCCGAGGAGCTCAACTCCCTGATCCACGACCTGCGCTCCTCCGGCTACACCCGGCCCCTGCAGTTGGTGCAAAACACCGGGGGCATGAAAAAGGTCTCGCGCACGCGGGCGGTGCTCACCCACAACGCCGGGCCTGTGGCCGGGTTGCACGGGGCGGCCATCCTGGGAAGGGAGTACGGTCAACAGGACATCGTTTTCACCGACATGGGCGGCACCTCATTTGACATTGGGGTGATCACCGACGGCCGCCTGAAGACCTATGACTTCATTCAGGTCATCGACCGCTGGCGCACCAACATCGCGGCCATTGAGGTCAAGTCCATTGGGGCCGGGGGCGGCTCCATCGCCTGGCTCAACGAGCTGATGGACAACGCGCTTCAGTTGGGCCCCCTGTCGGCCGGCTCCATGCCCGGTCCGGCCTGCTACGACCAGGGCGGCGAAGAACCCACCGTCACCGACGCGGACCTGGTGCTGGGTTATCTGGACCCGGACAATTATCTGGGTGGCGAGATGCTCCTGGCCCCCGAGTTGAGCGAGGAGGTGATCCGCAAGAAGATCGCCGATCCCCTGGGTCTGGAAACCGCCGAGGCCGCCGCCCGCATCAGGGCCCTGGTGGACGCCAACATGGGACAAGAGGCCTTCAACGAGGTGGCCCTCAAGGGTCATGATCCGCGCGACTTCATGCTCTTCACTTGCGGCGGGGCCGGCCCGGCCCATGCCTGTGGCTTTGCCCCTTACCTGGGGGTCAGCAAGGTCCTGGCCCCCTATTATTCCCCGGTCTCCGGGGCCTATGGGGCCTCCACGGTCAAGGTGCGCCAGGTGTGGGATCACTCGGCCACCCAAAAACTGTTTCGCTACAAGGACCAGTCCTACTCTTCGGACCTGGAAAGCTTCAACCGGGTGGTGGCCGAACTCAAGGACCTGGCGGTGCGCGACCTGCGCCTGGAGGGATACAGCGAGGATTCGATCAACTTCCGGCTTGAGCTGGACATGCGCTACGGCATGCAATACAACCTCACCAAGGTGATCTCGCCCCACCTGATCCTTGAAAACCCCGATCACATCAAGGACATCTGCGACGCCTTCACCCAGGAGTATTCCCGGGTGTACTCGCCGGAAGCCACCTTTCTCCAGGGCGGCATCAACGTGGAGTGCTTCTACCTGACCGCCACGGTGGAACAGGCGCCGCCCTCCTGGAACCCGGCCGAACTGGCCGGACCGGCGCCGCCGGCCGAGGCGGCCCGCGAACCCCGGCGGGCCTATTGGCGCAGCCAGGGCGGGTTCAGCCAAACGGCGGTTTATGATTTTCACCACCTGCTGCCGGGCAACCAGATCAGCGGCCCGGCCCTGGTGGACGCCCGCCACACCACCTTCGTGATCGAACCTTCCTGGCGTTTCACCCTGGACCAGTTTTTCAACGGCGTGCTGGAGCCGGTCTAAATAAGAGGAGAGCGGAGCATGGCTTACACCAGAGACACCGAAGTCGTAGAGCGGCTCAAGCCCGAGGCGGTCACCCCGGAGGAACAGGCGGCCATGGCGGGCGTGGAGGATCTGGATTTTGAGATATTCCAGCATAAGATGAACATGATTGCCTTAGAGGGCAAGGAAACCACCATGAAACTGGGAGCCTCCACCGGCATGCGCTGGGGGGACGTGGCCTTCGGGATCTACACCGCCCTGGGCGATCTGTCGGTGGTGGCCACCGGCATTTGGTTCCACGCGGTGCTGGGCCAGATTCCAGTCAAGTACATCGTCAAGCACTACCTGAACGACCCCACGGTCGGGGTCGAGGCGGGGGATTCGTTTTTTTTCAACGACCCCTTCTACTCCGGGGTGCACGCGGCGGACATGGGCCTGTGCGTGCCGGTGTTCGCCGAAGGTGAACTGCTGTGTTTTGTGGGGGCCAACGTGCACACCGGTGAGAACGGCTCGGCCGAGCCCGGCGGCCAGCCCATCGCGGCCAAGTCGCGCTACGAGGAAGGGTTGATGGTGCCCCCCATCAAGGTGGGCGAGAATTACACCCTGCGTGAGGACCTCATGACCATGCTGGGCACCGCCACCCGCGACCCGCGCACCATGGTGCTGGACATCAAGGCCCGCCTGGCCGCCTGCCGCATCGTCGAGCGGCGCATTCAGGCGATCGTGGCCGAGAAAGGGGTGGCGTTCTTTCGGGGCGCCTTACGCAAGATACTGGCCACCACCGCCCGGGCGGCGCGCAAAAAGGTTTCCAAGCTCAACGACGGCACCTGGCGCCAGCCCCGCTTTTTAGACATCGTGGGCAGCGAGGAGAAGCTGGTCAAGATCGGCATCTGCCTGGAAAAGAAAGGTGACAAGCTCAAGCTTACCTTCGACGGGGTTTCGCCCCTGCTGGACAATCATCCCCAAAACAGCTTCTTTCAGGGCATCATCGGCTTGGCCATGGTCTATTTCTGCGGCTGGTTCTTCCACGACCTGCCGGCCAACAACGCCCTGTTGGATGCCCTGGACTGGGAGTTCCCGGACAAGACCATAGTAAAGGCCAGCGGCGACGCGCCCACCGCCCTGGCCCCGTCGGTGCAGACCTGTTTCGTGCACGGCATCTTTCTGATCGGGGCGCGCATGATCTACAACCTGGACCCCAAGCGGGCGGTGGCCTCCTGGTTCAGCGGCTTCGGGGTGCCTTACTTCGGCGGCTTCAACCAGTGGGAGGAGCCGGTGGCCGACATCAGCCCCGAACTCAACGCCACCGGGGCCGGGGCCCGGCCGGACCAGGATGGAGTGAACGGGGCCGGGGCTTTTTTCGCCACCATGAGCGATTGCTCCGACGTGGAGACCACCGAGGCGGACCGACCTTTTTTGTATTTGTTCCGCAACTACTTCAAGAACTCCTACGGGCCCGGCAAATATCGGGGCGGCTCGGGAGTGGGCTTCGGGGTGGCCATCCACCACGTGCCCTGGCTGGCCATGGGCGGGCTGGGCTACGGCAGCAAGTACCCCGCCACCCTGGGTATCTTCGGGGGCTACGCCGTGCCCTCGGGCTTTATCCAGACGGTACACGGCAGCGACATCAAAAAGCACTTGGCCGAGAGCGACCGCGATCTGCCGGTGGACCTGGACCAACTCTACGAGGAGGGCAACCCGGAGAAGGGCAACCGCGGCCTGCATAACATCACCATGGGCATCACCCCCTTTGTCAACGGCGACACTTACTACATGCCCGCCGGCGGGGGCGCGGGCTACGGCGATGTGCTGGAGCGCGAGGCCGAGGCGGTGATGGCCGACGTGCGCGAGGGTCTGGTAAGCCGGGAGACGGCGGCCAATCTGTACAAGGTGGCCTTTGACCCCGAGACGCTGCTGGTGGACCAGGAGGGAACCGAGAAGCTGCGCCGGGATGCCTTCCAAGAACGCAAGGCGCGCGGGGTGCCTCTGGAGCAGTTCGAGGAGGAGTGGGCCAAGCTCTCCCCGCCGCGCAGCGCTTTGACCTATTACGGCGGCTACCCGCACCCCAAGCCCAAGAGAGATTTCGGCCTGCCTTTTTAGGCAACCCCAGGACATTGGGAGCAAACATGTCCTTTGATCCGGTGCACGACAACACCATCCACGCCCTGGTGGCCCGCCAGGCCCGGAAATACGGCCGGCGCGAGTTTTTGCGCTTCGGCCCGGACAGCTACAGTTTCGCCGACCTGGAGCAATATTCCCGCCGGGCCGCGGCCGGCCTGGAGGCGGCCGGCATAGGCCGCGGCGACAAAGTGGCCATCCTCATGGGCAACCGGCCCGAATACCTCTTCGTCTGGTTCGGCCTGAGCATGCTGGGCGCGGTGGAGGTGCCCATCAACGTGGCCCACCGCGGCAAGCTTCTGTCCTACATGCTGGACCAGGCCGACTGCAGCGCAGCGGTGGTGGAGGCGCCTCTGCTGGAGCGCCTGGCCGGGGTCCTGCCCGAGTTGGATAAGCTTCAGCGGATAATCCTGGTGGACCAGCCCGGCGAACTGCCGTCTGGGATGCCCGCCCACTTCATCTACCAGGATATCGTGGACAACGACGGCGGCTTCGCTCAGCCGCGGGTCATCTGGAGCGATCCCTTTGGCATCATGTTCACCTCCGGCACCACCGGGCCCTCCAAGGGCGCCCTGATGCCCCAGAACTACGCCCTGTACATGGGCCAGATGGTCCAGGACATGGCCGACTACGGCGAGGACGACTGCCTGTACAACGCCTTGCCCCTGTTCCACGGCAACGCCCAGTTCCTCTCCACCATGCCCGCCCTGATGAGTGGGGCCCGCATGGTGCTGGCTCCCCGCTTTTCGGCCAGCCGCTTTTGGGAGGAGGTGCGCGCCTACGATTGCACCGAGTTCAACTACATCGGCAGCATCCTGCCCATCCTGATGAAGGCCGAGCCCAGGCCCGAGGACGCGGACAACCCCCTGCGCCTGATGGTGGGCGCCGGCTGCCCGCCGGACCTGTTCGAGGCCTTTGAGCAGCGCTTCGGCGTGGTGCTGGTGGAGGGCTACGGCATGTCCGAGCTGGGTCTGCCGGTGGTCAACTCAATGCATGACCGCCGTAAAGGCACCATCGGCCGGGCGGTGCCGGGCTACCGGGTGAAGGTGGTGGACGACCAGGACCTGGAGGTGCCCGACGGCACGCCTGGCGAGCTGATCGTGCGGCCCCAGGAGCCCTTCACCATGATGCTGGAGTACTACCGCATGCCCCAGGCCACCCTGGAGTCCTGGCGCGATCTCTGGTTCCGCACCGGGGATTATGTGAGCCGCAACCCCGACGGCACCTACATATTCGTGGACCGCAAAAAAGACGCTCTGCGCCGGGGCGGAGAAAACATCAGTTCCTTCGAGGTGGAAGCCATCATCAACAGTCACCCGGCGGTGCTGGAGTCCACCGCGGTGGCCGCCAAGTCGGAGCTGGCCGAGGACGAGGTGATGGTCTGCCTGGTGCTCAAGCCCGGGGCGGAATTGGCCCCCGAAGAACTCATGGACTACTGCCAGGCCAACATGGCCTATTTCATGATTCCCCGTTTCGTGCGCTTCATGGAGACGCTGCCCAAGACGCCCACCATGCGGGTGCAGAAGGTGCAGCTCAGAAACGAGGGAGTCACCGAGGACACCTGGGACCGGGAAAAAGCCGGCTACAAAATCAAGCGATAACGGCGAGGGGAGAGGGTAAGTCATGCAAGGAGTGGTGCTCAAGCCGGGACACCAGTTGGCCCTGGAGGAGGTGCCCAAGCCCCAGTTGGACGGGCCGGGGCAAATGCTGGTCAGGGTGACCACCTCGGCCATCTGCGGATCGGATCTGCACATCAAATACGGCGAGATACCCATCTCCCCAGGCACGGTGATCGGCCACGAGTTCGCGGGGGTGGTGGAGGAGACCGCCCCGGACGTGAAGTGTTTCAAGCCGGGCGACCGGGTGGTTGTGGCCGCCGGGCTGTGGTGCGGGTACTGTCCCTCTTGCATGCGCGGCGAGGTGCAGACCTGCCACGTGGGCGGGGTGTGGGGCGGGGGCATGTTCCAGGGCCGGCCGCTGTCCGGCGCCCAAACCGAATACGTGGCCGTGCCCAACGCGGACATGTGCGCCGTGCCCATCCCGGACAATGTGAGCGACGAGCAGGCCATCCTGGTGGGTGACGTGTTCTCCACCGGTTTCCACGCCATCCAGCAGGGCGGGGTTGGTCCCGGCGACACGGTGGCCGTGTTCGGCTGCGGTCCCATTGGGCTGGCCGCGGTGGCCTCGGCCCAGCTTTTCGGCCCGAGCCGGGTTTATGCCCTGGACATGGTGCCCAAGCGCCTGGAGCTGGCCGCGGTCCTGGGGGCCGAGCCCATCGACGTGAGTCAGGGCAGCCCGGTCACCCGCATTCTGGCGGAGACCGACATGCGGGGGGTGGACGTGGCCGTGGAGGCGGCGGGTCTGCCGGAGAGCTTCAGCCAGGCCCTGAGCAGCCTGCGCCGGGGAGGCATGCTCTCGGTGGTGGGCCTGTTCGCCAAGTCGGTGGAACTGCCCCTGCCCCTGTTGGGGCTCTACGGGGTGCGCATCAGCATGGGGCTGGCCGACCTGGGCAACATGGGGGCCCTGATGAGCCTGCTGGCCAACGGCAAGGTGGACCTGTCGGGTCTGGTCACCCACACCTTTCCGCTTGCCGAGGCCATGGAGGCCTACGACCTGTTTGAGAACCACAAGGACCAATGCATCAAGGTGATGCTCAAGCCTTGAGAGAACTGTGAAAATGTCAAGGCGGACCGCGCGGTCCGCGCAGCCAACAAGGAGCGGGATCATGGCCTTTACCGAACCTACTCAAGCCTTTGACGCAATGATCGAAAATTTCAACCCCCAGGCCGCCGAGGATCTGGAAGCCGTGTTCCAGTGGGAAGTGGTGGGCGACGGCGGAGGCACCTGGCACATCAAGGTGGCCGACGGCAAGGCCGAGCTCTTCGAAGGGGCCAACGACGCCCCGACGGTGTCCCAGATCTGCAGCACCGATCTGTTTTTGGGCATGGTCAACATGGAGATCGACGGCATGCAGGCCTTCATGAGCGGGCAGCTCAAGATGACCGGCGACCTGATGGTGGCCCAGAAAATCTACGACCTGTTCCCGCTGTAGGCCGCCGCACCCGACGGCACACCGTCGCCCATCCAACGCGGACCGGGCCCGGCTCACCCCGGGACCAGCCCGCCAAGGAGAGTCATGCACTCTGAAGGCACCGCACAACTCCCCCCAGTGGCGCCGGGGATATTCACCACCGGCCAGGAAGGGGAAGGTTCCTCCCTGTTGGGAGGTGCCTGTCCCGCCTGCGACCGGGATTTCTTCCCCCGGCCGTCCCGCTGCCCCCTTTGCCTGGGAGCAATAGATGAGAAAAACCTCGGCTCCACTGGCAAGCTCTACACCTTCACCGTGGTCCGGGTGAAGCCGTCCTGGGGCTTACCCTGCCCCTATGGGGTGGGCTATGTGGACCTGGACGGCAGCGGCCTCAGAGTGCTGGGCCTCCTGGACCCGGAGTCGCTGGACAGGCTGGAGATCGGCCTGCCCCTGCGCCTGGCGGTGGGCGAAATGGGGGTCGATCTGCGCGGCAACCCCTGTCTGCGGCCGTTTTTCCAGCCAGCGGAGGAGGGCGCTCATGAATGAGGTCTACCTGGCCGGTGTGGGCATGACGGCCTTTGGGGTGCACGCCGAGCGCACCCTGGTGGACCTGGCCGGCGAGGCGGCCGGGCTGGCCCTGGCCGATGCGGGTCTGGAGCCGGGCCGCGTGGACATGGGGTTTTTTGCCAGCGCCACCGCCGCGCCCCTGTTCAAGGACGTCACCGTGGGCCAGAACGTATTCTGGTCGGTGGGTATCAACCAGATACCCATCTTCAACCTGGAGAACGCCTGCACTTCGGGTTCGGCCGCCTTTTACCTGGCCTGCAACGCCATTGCCGCCGGCCAGGCCCGGGCGGTGTTGGTGGTGGGCGGGGAGAAGATGTGCGTGCCCGAGGCGGGGCTGCTTAACTCCGGGGCCACCGAGCTGGACACCCAGTTGGGCCTGGTAACCCCGGCCAGCTTCGCCATGCGGGCTGTGCGCCACATGGCCGAGTTCGGCACCACCGCCGAGCAGATGGCCGCGGTGGCCGTGAAGAACCGGGAGCACGCTTCCTTTAACCCCATGGCCCAGTTTCGCAAGCCCACCAATGTTGCGGAAGTCCTGGGTTCGCCCATGATCGCCGATCCCTTGACCCGTCTGCAATGCTGCCCCATAGCCGACGGCGCCGCCGCCGTATTGTTGTGCGCCAAAGAAGCCGTCCCCTCCCTGGACCGCTGCTTGCGGGTTCGCGCCTGGGCCTACGGCACTGGCGATTATGCCAACCCCCAGGACATGGCGCGATGGGGCACTGATTACCGGGTATGTGCCTCGGCCTATGCCCTGGCCGGCATGCAACCCGCTGATCTGGACCTGATCGAGTGCCACGACGCCTTCACCATCGGTGAAATACTGCATTACGAAGCCCTGGGGCTATGCGCGCCCGGCGAAGGCGGCAAATTGGCGGCCAGCGGCGATACCGCCTTGGGCGGCCGCATCCCGGTCAACGTCTCCGGCGGGTTGCTAAGCCGGGGGCACCCGCCCGGAGCCACTGGTCTGGCCCAGGTCTGGGAACTGGCCACTCAGTTGCGTAACGAGGCCGGGGAGCGTCAGGTCGCCGGCGCTGGAACGGGCCTGGCTCACTGCATGGGCGGCGACAAAGATGGGGACGCCAAGTCCTGCACCGCGATAATCATCACCAATTGAGACACTTCATGAATAGCAAGCTGCATCACCTCTCCCTGTTCAGCAATGATCTGGAGCGTTCCCTGAGGTTGTTCACCGGTCTGCTGGGTTACACCGAGCTTTGGCGGGCGGGCCCTTTGGGCGGCAAGGACATGGCCGCGCTTTTCGGCATGGAAAGCATATCCGCCGAACTGGTCATGCTGCGGGGGCCGGACCAGGGCTTGCTGGAGCTGATCAACCTGCGGGAGCCCGTCCTGGAGCAGCCGGCCCGCGCCCCGGTCCTGCCCGCGCCCATTTCACTGTGCCTGGAGGTGGAGGACCTGGACGGTCTGCACCAGCGCTTGCGTCAGGAGGGGTGGCAGCCCTTTACGCCCGCGACCCTCATGCCCACGCCTACCGGCGAGTTGACACGTATTTTCTGCATAAAAACGGAAGAAAACGTTCTGCTGGAGTTTGTCGAGGCTGCGAGCAGCTGATCAAAAGTGAAAACGCAGCTACTGCCGCATAATCCTCAATGTACACCGAACTACACCGAACACGAATTGATTATGTTGGAATTATCCGACGCTATCGACATGGGTTGTGATGCTGGAACCGGTCACAGCCTCACTGGGGAAGTCGAGCGGTATTTCATGAAACAACGATTTAGGGAGTCTCATTCTCCATAAAAAACTAATTTAACGCAAAACAGAGGTGACATTGGTGACTGTAACAATTTGCGCAAGCGTAAGTTTTAAAGCTGAAATTAAAAAAACTGTTGAAACACTTCAAAAAGCCGGAATCGATGTTCGGTTTCCCAATCTTGGTACAGTAATCCCAGATTCTGGTGTTACTGTTGAATTAATGCAGAAGCTTCAGAGCGACCATTTTAAAGCTATTCGAGATTCAAAAATAATTTATGTACTATGTCCTAAAAAGCAAAATGATAAAGCAGAAGGGTACATAGGTCGAGCAGTTGGTGTTGAAATTGGCTTCGCTAAGGGACTTGGTAAAGAAGTCATATTTTCACAGAAAACGATGGAGCCGGAGGCTGATGCACTTGCCGATCAATTCATGGATACAAATGAACTTTTAAACTATTTTGCAGCGCGGCAAGCTGCGGGTAATGAACCCCGGTAAGGGGCTCAATATGCCGTTAAGCGAAGGGGATATTTTGGCTCACGAAAAAATAATGAATTTAAGGTCAACTATGGGGCTGTGAGGCGGCATCTTGCAAGGAATCCAAGTCGGTGTTTATTTTGTCCCGGTAATAAGCCGCCCGGCCTGGATCGGCCATGATCATGTCCAGTTGGCGAGTGTGCATCAACATATAGCCCACCACTTTCACCGCGTTTAAAGTAGCGGCTTGCTCATCCCTTTCCAAACGGGCCCTCAAATTATCCTGCGTCAACTCCACACTAAAGCCGCGCTCTTCTAAAATCTCGCCGATGAAATGCACCCGGCCGATACGGCGGGAGCTGTCCGCCGCTCCTCCTTTGAAGGAGAAGCTCAGATAATTTTCCCGCGGCCGCGGCCCAGCCAACGCCTCCACCGCGCAAAAGTGAAAACCAAAACGTGACTGCAAGTTCATGAAGTGTTCGGCGATCATGAAGTAGTTGCGGTTTGCATAGCGGCTCTTGACTCCAGTGGTCAGGGCCGGATTGGCGGTGGCTTCAAACATGACCGAAGCCAAACCGCGGCCACTCACCGCCGGCGGTCCCTCCCAAGGGATGGCTGTCATCCCTTCCCACACGGCCAACATGGGAAGGCTGGCTATGTCATCCAGTTTGACATATTTACCCGTTACCTCGTGGCTGAAGCCATCGTCCAAGTCCAGCACCCACCACTGCATGGGCACCTGAAAATAGAGTTGCTTGGCCGCTCGTCTGGGGAAGCGGCGCTCTTTGCCAAAGGCGAACATTTCGGCCACGCTCTTCTCGTGGCAAAAGCGGGTGATGTCGTGCAGGGTTTTGACATTGGCGGCATTGAATGCGGTCGAGTCGGGATCAAGCAGGCTAAGTGGAGAAATTAGCTCCAGGGCTTGCCCCAGCAGGCGTTGCACTGGGCTGTTGGCCATGAAATCCGGCCGCTTTTGCTTGGCCGCCTGCAGCCTCTCCACTCGGCCGGGGTAGACCGCCTGGGCCGAAGCATCCACGGTAACCTCCGTGCCCGGAGCCAAGGTTTCGGCGATATTGCTCAGGCCGAACAAGGCCGGCACTCCATATTCGCGGCAAACCGTGGCCAAATGGCCGGCGGCTCCGCCCTGGGCCGAGACCACCGCCGCCGCCTTGGCCACCAATACGGCCCAGCGGGGGGAGGGCCGCTCTACAGCCAACACCGCACCCGGGCGGAAAGTGAGGGCGTCAACGTCCTTGGTTACCCAGTGCACCGCTCCGGCCCCGGCTCCGGGGCTGGCGGTGATGCCGCCGCTGGCCAAAGGAGCGGGCAGGCCGCTGGAAGCTCGATCCGGTTTGGCGGGCGTGGCTGACACAGCCTCGGCCGGACTCAGGGGCCGGCACTGCAACAGGGTCAAACGCTCCGATCCATCAAAGGCCCACTCCACATCCTGCGGGCCTCCGTAGTGAGCTTCCAGCTTGAGCGCCGCCCGGGCCACCTCCACTGCCTGCCGGTCGCTCAGGCAGGGCTGGTTGGCCCGTTCGTCGGTAAGTTCCAGGCGGCAAGTCCCTTCATCTTGATGGCAGACCAATTCACTGGTTTTGTTCTCAACGCTCTGGCTCAGTACCCGGTGAGGTTCGCGGCGGCTAACCACAAAGTGGTCACCCGCGGCCTCGCCATCCACCACCACCCGGGGCAGACCCCAGGCGGCGGTCAAGTGCACATCGCGATCGGCCCGATCCAGGGGGCTGGCGGTGTAGGCCACCCCGCCACTGACCGCCGGGACCATGGCCAGGCAGCCCACGGCCATGGCCAGTTGGTCATCGCGCAGGCCCCGCACCAGGCGGTAGTGCATGGCTTGGGGGCTGTAAAAACTCGCCGCCACTTCTTTGTAGCTCTGAGACAAAAAATCAGGATGCACGTTGAGCTGGGTGGCGTATTGGCCGGCAAAAGAGGCCTCGGCGCTGTCCTCGCCCAAGGCGCTGGAGCGCATGGACACCCGCACCCGGCCATTGGCTTCGCCGGCCAGGGTGACATAGGCGGCATCCAAGGCTTCCTCCAGCCAAGAAGGCAGGGGGGCATCCACGATAAGTTGTCTAAGTTGGCTGCTCAGGGTGAATAATTCAGCCGCGTTTTCAATATCCGCGGCTTGTTGCCGGCGGGAGATCTCCTCACCCAGCCCCTGTGAGGCCAACAGCAGCCGCCAGGCGGCGGCGGTGAGTACAAAGCCCGGGGGCACGGTTAGCCCCAGGTGGTTTTTTATCTCACCCAGGTTGGCCATTTTGGCACCTGCCTCGTCGGCCCGGCTCTGGTCTATGGCGCCCAGGGGCAAGATCAACTCTTCGTTGCCGGGCTTATCCGCCGAGGTAAGCAGCTCATCCAGATTGGCTTGAATTTGTTTGAGGCGCGGCATAAGGGCGGAATACTTACCCGGGGCTAAGCGTTCCATTTGGTCCACCATGGTGTAGACGCTCACCCCCAGGGCAGTCGCGCGGGAACGAACGAAGGACATGCCGAAGACGCTGCCTCCACCGGCCGCGGCCTCCATTTCGGCCATGAGTTCCAAAGCTTTGTTGTTGGCCGCCAGCAGTTTACGAAAGCTGAGATATCGGGCCTTAAACTCTTCGCCCAGGCCCGCCTCGTCGGCCGGGGGCTCGCTTCGTCTGCCAAAAAGGCGCTTGATTTTATCCTTGAAGTTGTCCATGCCCCATCCTGCCGGATGTTAACTCTTGGGAATTTCGGCTTGCAACGCGGCGAGCTTCTTCTCGGCCACCTCCTTTTTTTGCCAGGCGTCATATATTTTATCAGCCACCTCCTCCAGGGGCGCCGGTTTGAGCAGGTAATCAAAGGCCCCCAGCTCCAAACCGTTTATGGAGGTGGGCAGGTCGGTGTACCCACTGAGCATGATAACTTCGATAAGGGGGTGGGCGGCCTTCACGCGGGCCAAGACCTCCAAGCCGTCCATGTCAGGCATCTTCACGTCCAGCACCACTACGTCGACCGGGGATGCAGCCAAAGCCCTGAGGGCCTGGGCCCCACTGCTGGCGGTGGCTACGGTCAATCCCAACCGGGTCAGACGCCGGGCCAGGACCTCGCTGAAGGCTTCCTCGTCGTCCACCAGGAGGACGCGTATGGGATGCTCAAACTGCATGAGATCATAGTATAGGGGTAAAGGAGAAAAGGGGCCGCCCTTGCGAGCGGCCCCGCTCCCCGGTTAGTGCTCCAGTTGATAACCGCTTCCTTCAAACAGGTACATGACTCCGAAACCGAACCACAAAGTGTAGACCGTGTAGAACAACAAAGAGAGCAAAACGATCAGCCAGCGTTCGCCGATACTTTGCGGTTCGATACCGTAGTAATTGTAGCTCATCTCCACCGCCTTGGCCTGCACCACCTTGACGAATTTCGCCTGAGCAAAGGCCTCTTGCCGGTTAAGAGATTTTTCCAGGGCCTTGTAGGCGCTCCACCAGGTGTAGAGCATCAGCCTGGCGTCCTTGCCTCCATAGAGGCTGCTCAGCTTGTCTCCCTGGTTGTTGAACATGGTCTCGCTGTCGGCCAGGGTGGCGGCCAGCACCTTTCCCAGGTCGCCGCTAACCGCCAACTTGTCGCCACTTTGTTTGGCCGTGGCGCCGGAGCGGGCGAACAACAAAGCCGCCCGCGCCGCCGTGGCCTTGTCGGGCAAGTCGAGGGTGGCATCCAGTTTGGTGTCATTGAACTGCTTCGCCTGAGCGGCCAGTTCGGGGATGTAGAATGCCGATTTCTTGGATATGGAGTTATATAGGTTGTCCAAGTAGTCCAGGCCGTTTTGGCCCTTGCCAAAAACGGGCATGAAGAAAATGATGAGCACCACGACGAACACCACGGTCATCAGCAGGCCGCCTATCAGCTTCTTTTTGTCCTTGCCGTGGGAGTTCATGAGGCCACCTCCTCGCCCGGAGCCATTCCCGGGGGATGGGCTGTTTTGAGGTTTTTGGTGTTTTTGAAAAAGGTGCCGATCACCCAAACCGCGAAACCGCCGATCACCGCGAAAAAGGCCCAGATGCCTATCTGGTCCAGAATGGTCACCGCGGTTTTAGGCAGCGGCAGCACCTCCATCTCACTCAGCTTGCCGGGCAGGGCGAAAATGCGGTTCATGAAGCCGGCCAGCACGGCCATGGCGTAGAAGCCGCGGATAGTCACACCGGGCACCACTTTGGTGACCATGGCGCCTATCTGGATGCCCAAGAGCGAACCAATGAGCATGCCCATGGCCAAAGTGTAGAAGATGAACCCGAAGATTGCATACTGACTGATGGCGGCATAGCCGGCGGTGAACACGATCTGGAAGATGTCGGTGCCCACCGTGGTCATGGAACTGACACCCAGGGTGTAGACGAAGATGGGGAAGGTCAGGAAGCCACCGCCCACGCCCATGATTCCGGCGGCCAGCCCCACCACAAAACCACTGATGATCAAGAACCAGGCGCTGATGGCCCTGCCGCCGGGCACCAGGCTCTGGTCGAAACGCACCATGGGGGGCAGTTTCATCCCCTGCAGCTTCTTGGGCATGTTGCCTAACTCGGCGCCCTCTACCTTGCCGCCGTGGGGCAGTTCACAGGCCTCGGCGTCTTTACGGCACTTGAAGAAGTCCGCCAAGGCGTAAAAGCCCAGGCCGCCGAGCATCACCGCGTAGACGGTGGTGATGAAGGCATCGCTCAGCACCGGGTTGATCTCATAAAGCACCCGGTTTACGAGCCCGCCACAAGTGGCCCCGCCGATGGCCCCGATTAAAAAGGTCACGGCAAGGGCCACTGATACGTTGCCCAGTTTACGGTGGATAACGCTTCCCATGATGGCCTTGGCGAAAATGTGGAACAGGTCGGTGCCCACCGCCAGGATGCCCTTTATGCCGGCGCTCATCAGGGCCGGGGCGATGATAAAACCGCCACCAGCGCCGATGCAACCGGTGATGAGTCCGGCGCAAAGGCCAATGAGAATGGAGGCGATGAATATCCCTGTACTGTAGAAGGCCGGGCTATAGGCCTTTTTGCCGCCCAGCACATCCGGCAAATTATTGGCGATTTCATCGGCAAAGGCGATTCCGCCGAGGATAACCGGCAGGAGCATCAGCCCCAGGATCGCCAATCTCTTTTTGTCACCCATAATGGTGCGGGCCGTAGCTAGCTCCCAGCGGGCATGCGCATGGGCCCCGGCCATCATGAATTGTCCTAACCCTTTAAAGAAATTCATTGCTAATTACCTTCCACTCCGAATCGCTATGGTTGTCGCCAGAGCAGGCCGCAATGTGCCTAGCTCTTCTGCGAGGCGTAAATGCGCTCCAACAGGTCGCTCAACTCGCAGGGTTTGGTCAGGTAGTCGAAGGCGCCGTGGGCCATGCCCTCCCGGGCGGCCTGCTCCGAACCGTGGCCGGTGAGGATGATGACCGCCAGATCGGGGTCCATCACCTTCAAGACCTTGAGGACCTCTATGCCATCCATGTCTTCCATCTTCAGGTCCACCACCGCCGCGTCAAAACTCTGCCGACGCGCCACACGAATGGCCTCGGTGCCGCTGCTCACCGGAGTGACAGCCAGCCCACGCCTGTCCATGCGCTTTTGAAGCACCTCCAGGTAGCCCAGCTCGTCATCCACCAGAAGAATTTTGATCCGCTCGGCGCCTTCTTCGCTCATGACTGCTCCCTCTAAGACTCTCTCCTGAGGGCATGCATGCGCACGCGGGCATCCAAAATCTTGGCCTCATGGGCCCGTTTTTTGTCTACCGCCTCGTTGACTTTGGACATGAGCAAATCCATCTCACAGGGTTTCATGAGGTAGTCGTAGGCCCCGCCCTTCATGCCCTCGATGGCACTCTCCACTGTGGCGTGTCCGGTCAGCATGATCACCTCGACGTTGGGGTGGGCGGACTTGATTGCAGCCAAGGTCTCCAACCCGTCCATGCCCGGCATCTTGACATCCAAAATGACCACGTCGATGGTGCTTGGTCCGCCGCTGTCCAGCTTTTTAAGGGCCTCGCGGCCTCCAAAAGCCGTATCAACGGTCAAATCCCGCTTTGCCAATCGCTTGGCCATGGTTTCCACGAAGGGCACTTCGTCGTCCACCAGCAGAATTGAGGGATTGATTTGAACCATGGTTCTTCCTCCACACAAAAAGGCTTTGGTTCGTTAACTTTGCTCGGCCTGTTCGGCAGATGCCGAGGCCGGATTGTTGTTTTGGTCAGCAGGTAACGTCACGGTGAAGGCTGACCCCTTACCCTTGACGCTGGTCACCTTGATCTCGCCCCCCAACTTGTTGATGATGCCGTAACAGATGGAAAGCCCCAGGCCGGTGCCCTGCCCAACCGGTTTGGTAGTGTAAAATGGGTCGAATATACGGGCCAGGTTGGACTCGGCAATGCCAATACCAGTATCGGTCACCGTTAAATGAATATCGCCCTGCTCCTGGGAAGTGATCACTTCCACGGTTCCCCCGTCGCTCTCGATGGCGTCCACGGCATTATTGACCAGGTTTAAAAGCACCTGCTGCAGCTCGGAAGGAGACGCCGCCACCGGGGGCAGCCCGGCGGATAAGTCGGTTATGATTTTCACCCCTCCGTAGCGTGATTTCTGGCTCACCAAGCCGATGACTTCTTCTACCAGCCGGTTGATGCTCACTTCCTTGACCGTGGGATCGGTCTTGCGGGCGAAGCTCAAAAGTTTGTAGGTAATCTGCTTGCAACGGTCGCCCTGTTCCTGAATCTGCTGCACGGCCCTTTGAATCTCGGCTAAAGTCTCTTCGCTGAGAGGTCCGTCATCGGACATGAGGTCTTCGATCCAACCGGCTTCCTCAACCATTATGGCCACCGGGTTGTTTATCTCGTGGGCGATGCCAGCGGCTAACTCACCAATGGAGGCCAGGCGTCCGGCCTCAATCATTTTTTCGTTCATGGCTTCCTTCTGACTGTCGGCCTCGGCGATACGCCTGACCAGACGGCGGGCCAACAAAAGCGAGACCAGCACAATGGCCACGCCCCCCAACACAAAGATGACCAACGCGGCCTGCTGGGCACGCAGTAAGTGCATGAAAGCGTCGGAACGCTCCTGCTGAGCGCAAATTATCCACGAGCTGTTTTTTAAAGAGGCGGCGGCATAGATCGTTTCCCGGTCCAGAGAATCGGCCTGTTCAATGATGGTCACCTTTCCCTCTTTTAGGGGAAGGGCCAAGATTTCCCTCCAGGCTCCACTGGCCAATACTACTTCCTGACGGGGTTTGGTCTGGAGTTCGCCCTTGCGGTCCAAAATGAAGACGAAGCCGGTCTGACCAATGCGGATGTTCTCCACCAAGGCATTGAAGGTCTCGAAATCAATGGTCGCCTTCAAGAGCCAATCCTGCCCATTCAGGCGCTTATGAGCCGCCACGATGAAGTGTGGGCTGCCCCTGAATCCGGCGAAAACATTGGAAATGAAGTACTCATCGGCCCGGGCCCTCTCCAGCCATTTGGCCCCAGCGTAATTTGCGCCTATCAAATTGAATGGGCCGGCATAGGCCACCTGCAAACCCTTCGGATCCACCAGCCCCAAATCCACGAAGACGCCGTTATATTCCTCGCGGAGCAAATTGAGTTTGGTTTGAAGCAACGACGAATCTTTCATCTGCGCCACTGTGAGTGAGCGGGTCAACACCCGGATGTCGGCCAAGCGGTCATGTAAAAAGGCATCTATGGTGCGGCGGTGCTTTTTGAGCAGCACCTCAAGATGCTCCTCGACCTTACTCTGATAGGCTTGCTCAAACTGATAGAGGAGAATGGCCCCGGTGAACAGCAGCGGCAAAAGAGATACCACCACCACAAACAGCACCAGATTGCGGGTGAGGGCTCGATAGTATCTGTTGGGCCGGCTGGGGTTTAAGCGCAAAGGTCCTCTCCTGTTGATAGATGCTCATACCAACAAAGCAAAGGTTGTGCCAAACTTCACTACCAGCTGATCTGTGCCCCATCACTACAGTTAAAACAATTAATATCAGCTAGTTGTACAAGTACTTCTTGAAATGCCGACAAAATAGATGTGAGAGAGGTTTGGTGTCGGAATTTTTTACAAAGCGTTACAATTTCTTACGCTCAAATTGTAAATGAATTTGAGCTTAGCCGATGCCGTACTTTTTTATGCGGGTCAGCAGCGAGGGGCGGGAAATACCCAGCAGCCGGGCGGCCCGTGTGCGGTTGCCGCCGGTGTTCTCCAGAGCTTCGGACACGATTAGCTCCTCCACCCGGTCCAGCATTTCAGCCAGTAATTTGGAGCGGCCTGAGGCGATGCCTTGGCGGGCCCAGGCCCTAATGGCTTCATCCAACTCGGGATTCAATCCGCCGGGGCCGGAATCCTGGTTCAACGCCAGCGAACCCACCTCCTCAGCCCCCACCGGATGGCCCCGGCCGAAGATAAGGCATTTCTCCATGGCATTGGCCAACTCGCGAACGTTGCCTGGCCAGGGGTGTGCGGTCAACAATTCGTAAGCCTCGGGGGTGATGCCGGGGTTGCGCACCCCCAATTCCCGGGTGACCCGAGCCAAAAAGTAGTCAGCCAACACGGGCACATCCTCGCTCCGCTCACGCAATGGGGGCAAGTGGATGGGCACCACGTTCAGGCGGTAAAAAAGGTCCTCGCGGAAACGCCCTTGGCTCACCGCCTGGGCCAAGTCGCGGTTGGTGGCGGCAAGAATGCGTACGTCAACCGGCAGAGGGGTACGGCCTCCGATGCGCTCCACGCTGCGCTCTTGCAGCAGCCGGAGCATTTTAGCCTGTATGGCCAGGGGCATGTCACCGATTTCATCTAGAAAGATGGTGCCCCCGTCAGCCTGCTCGATTTTTCCTATCCGCCGGGAGTTGGCACCGGTGAAGGCCCCTTTTTCATAGCCAAAAAGCTCACTCTCCAAAAGGGATTCGGGAATGGCCACACAATTGACCACCACGAAGGGCTTGTCCGCCCGGGTGGAGTGCTGGAACAGCGCCCGGGCCACCAACTCCTTGCCGGTGCCGCTTTCACCTTGGATAAGCACTGTGGAGTCCGTGGCCGCCACCCGGCCGATGGCCTTGTACAACTCCTGCATGGGCCGGGAGCGCCCCAACAAGGCATCACCGGCCATGAACTCGTGCTCTTCCTTGCTGTCCAACTGCACAGGGGAGCGGACCAGGCGCCCCGATTCCAGGGCCTGGCGAATCAGGGAGGCCATATCCACCGGTTCATAAGGAAGGGTTACGTAATCAAAGGCTCCCCGTTTGATGGCCTCGATGGTTTCATTGGTGGCCCCCTGAGCGGCGGTAACAATCACCGGCAAGCGGGGGTCACTTTCCTTGACAAGGGTTAGGAATTTCAAACCCCCGTCCGGGGGCAGGGCGACGCTTACCAACACCAGGTCGGGCGAGTTGCTCCCTACTTCGGCCAGAGCCTCATCAGCATTCCGGGCTTGCACAGCCCGGAAGCCCTGGTCTATCACCAGGCGTTCCAAATTTTGCCTGAGTCGGCCGTTGGGTTCGGCAATCAACACCCGAAACATGTTCCGCTCCCTAGCGAGTAATTTTTACTATCATCGACCAAGCGTCAATTGGCAAGTCGGCTTTTTTTGCTTATGCTCCCATTGGGGTAAACAGTGGAACCTTCAGTTCCGCGCAACAGGCAGATCTTTACTCCGGCTTAGGCTGGTCACGGGTTCCCCGGAACAGGGGTGCCGCGGCAAACACCTTTTGGGGAGCACCCATCACCACCAACAAATCACCGGCCTGAACCTCATCTTCGCCACCAGGCGAAGCTATCACGCAACCAGCTCGGCGTATGGCCACCACATGAATCCCATGTTTCTTGCGTAAAGAGCTTTGGGCCAGAGATCTGCCTGCAAACGGCGATTCGTTTTCCAAACGATAGGTGGCTATCTCAATATCGTCAAACAGTCCCGTCAGCCTACGGTCCGTCCAGTCGCTAGGGCTGGCCTTGCGCAAATAATCATAGTCTTTTTTGCGCAGTTGAGCCAACAAAGGCGCTATCTCTCCCTCCGGCACCAGGAGATGCCTGAGCACGCTGGCAAATATCTGTAGAGAGGTTTCAAACTCCTCGGGGACAACCTCGTCGGCGCCTAAGCCCTTGAGTTCTTCCACCTCGTGCTCCCAGCGGGTCCGGGCGATGATGTACACCGCCGGATTCAAGGATCTGGCGGCTGCGGTTATCTTCCGGGTGATCAGGGAATCGCCCATGGAAATAACCAAGACCCTGGCCTTTGTTAAACCGGCATGCTCCAGCACCGTGGGGTTGCAAGCATCGCCATAAACGATGTCGAGACCAGCGTCTGTTTCCCGGCGCACCGTGCGGGGATTCATTTCCACCACCCTATAGGCGATGCCGGCCAGTTGGGCCGCTTTTACCACTTTACGTCCCGCCGGCCCCAAACCCACCACCAACACCTCGGCAGGCGGCTTCGAGGCCTTGTTTTCGGTTTCCTTGCGCCAAGAACCAGCCCACAGGCGCCCCACGCCGATGGCCGCTAGCCATGCAGGGGCCCTGTCACCCAAGCGGAAACCGGCATTGAGCAGAAACGGCGCCATTATCATGGTCAACACTGCCGTGGTCAAAAAAAGATTGTAGATGTCTTGCTGCAACAAGCCCGACTTGACGCCGAGCCGGGAAAGCACAAAGGAAAACTCGCCCATTTGCATCAGGGCCAGTCCGGAAGCTGCTGCTACTTTGAGGCCGTGGCCCAAAAGCAAAACCGCTCCGCCGGTGGTGAGAAACTTCACACCCAGCACTATGCCCGTGGCCGCGAGCACCAGACCGGGATGATCCCAAACGTAGTAGGGGTCGATGAGCATTCCTATGGAGACAAAAAATAAGCTGGTGAATAGATCGCGCATGGGCAGCACGCTGCCCACGGCCTGCAGCCCGAACGGTGAAGACGATATTATCAGCCCGGCCGCAAAGGCACCCAAGGCCAAGGAGAGCCCGGCCCACCAGGTGAGCACTGCTATTCCCATGCACAGCACTACCACTATGATCAGAAACATCTCCTGGCTGCGGGTGGCGGCAACGCGCGACAGGGCCCAAGGCACCAGCCAGCGCCCGCCAACCACCAAAATACCCAACACCAACAGGCCCTTGAGGACAAGAGGCAGCCAGTGCAGCTGACCGTCCGCCCCCGCACCGGCCAAAAGGGGCACGGCCAGAATCATGGGGACCACCACCAGGTCCTGGAAAATCAGCATAGCCAAACACAGCCGTCCGGCCAGGCTCTCCAGGTTGGACTGATCTTGCAAGAGTTTGAGTACAATCGCCGTACTGCTGAGAGCCACCAAAAAGCCGATGAACAGGGACACGTTCCAGGAAACATCGCCTAGCCGGGCAAAAAACGCCATCAAGGCGATGGCCCCGCCCACCTGCAGCAGACCTCCGACCAGGACATCGCCCTTGATCCGAAGCAGTTGTTTGAGGCTGAATTCCAGGCCGATGGTGAACAGCAAAAGAACCACGCCCACCTCGGCCATGAGTTCCACTTCATGCATGTTGGTGATAAGCCCAAGCCCGTTGGGCCCGGCCAAAGCCCCGGTCAGCAGGAAACCCACGATTGAAGGAATACCCAGGCGGTGAAAGAGATAAATGACTCCTAAAGAAAGCCCCAGGATGATGATTATGTCGATCAGGAGGGTCATTGCGGCACCACAAATTGCGCTTTTATTATTTAGGGTATTACTCGCCTAAAAATAAATGTCAACCGAATCCGCACCTTTACCTTCCGTAAAAGTACTACCCCTGCCCCCCTTGCGTTTCCCAGTAGGTCAGCAAGAGATATACCAGCGATGGCCACTGGTGGAGTGCATTGTCTTGCCACTGTTAAAGACAAGTGGCTAACTTTTTAATAATACATGGTTTGTTTAAGCAGTACCGCAAGATGTAGGACCGTGCGGCAAACTGTGAAACTGTAAATCAAGATATCACAAACCGACGTTGTGATTCTTGTCAATTGTAAAACATTTTGACAGCTAAATACGTTTGGCATTATTTTTTTGCCCAGCCTTTATCTTGGTTTATTAGTTTAACATATGGCAATTAAAGAGTATTTTCGTGGAAAATCATGAATCGGGCCATTTTGTGCATATTGGCACAAAGATTGCTTTTGTTACAGTCAAACAGTCGAGGTGTTGGGCTGGGATATGCAAAGTTCGAAAAATTTTCGCCAGGCACAGGTAGGAAGCCATCAGACTTGCAAAAATCCACTGGACAGATGAACTGAGGGAATAGCAAGTGCCTTTACCACAGGCCGGCCGTCCTGCATTAACAGCAGGCCAAAATACACCTACACCACCATGAGCATAACCACAACCTCTCCCCCACAAAAAGGTTGCCGGCCCAAACCGGCCTGGGGTCTGGCGCTGACAGCCTTGGCCATACTGGCCCTTCTATTGCTCGCCATGCAAATGGCCTGGCCCCACGTATGGCGTTTGGTGGTGCTGCCCGAAGTCGACTGGCAAAAACAGGGCATGCGCGTGAAGATTTACCCCAACCAGGAGTTGGGCGGTCCGTCAATCCGAAGCCTGCATGTCCCTGGAGCCACAGCCACCCTGGACACACCGGATACTTCACTGCAGGCCTTTGCCGTATGGAAGGTCGAGCGGGCCGGCGTCTATCACCTGGAGTTGGCCTGCGACGACTATGGAAGCCTTTTCATAGACCACAAGCGGTTGATTCATCAACGCGGAGTCTCGGCCCGTAATTTTAGCCAAGCCAAAGTGAAGTTGGAGCCCGGCCCCTACTTTTTGGTGGTGCATTTGCATAACGCCCCTGCCAGAGGCGGTTTCGAGCTAAAAGTACAAGGGCCTGGAGACCAAGAGCCGGTTCTGCTCCAGGGAACCGCGCTGAATTATATCGACAGCGGCAACATCAATGTCTGGTGGAACCACCTGTTGATGCCCCGCCCCAACCAGCCTTTGACCTTACCTCTGGTTTTAGTCAGTCTTTTGTTGACCGCACTGGTCAGACCCCGTCAAGCAAGGAGTTTTTTGAAATCCCTTTGGACGCCCGCTGACTTGCAAGCGCCGCGCAACGCAAAAGAAGTTTGGACCCGTCTGCTGCCCTATCTATCCATTTGGTCAACGCTCGTGGCGATAGCCATAGTGCTGGATCTGGCTTTCCACTTAACCAACTACTCATTTTTGTCACGCTTCAACAACTCCACCCTATTATTGGTAGGCCTGAACTCACTTTCCCTGGGATTCATATTCGGCCTGGGCGCCTTGCTTTTTTTGTGGATGGCGACCGTCTGTTTGCCGGGGCGTAGAAGTCTTTTTTTGACAACACGCTTGGTCTGCCGGTTATTTTTAGCCGCCTGCCTGGTGTCGCTGGTGCTGACCCATTTTGATGCCTGGCTGTACAGCGCCATGGGCATTGACATGGCTGACTTGACCACCTTCCTGTATCCAGCCGTAATAATGCTGGCAAGCTTGTCCGCTCTGGCCTTGGCTCGCCGTTCGCGCCTGGACCTGGCCCTCAGCGGTCATGGCAAGGCTCTGGGTATTGCCGCGGCTGTATTACTGTTGGTCACCGGGGCATATTCCATTCATGCCTATTTGATAACCAGGGAAGAGGTCGCGGAAGTAATAACCCGGCCGCCAAAGACGGCCACACTGCCTAACATCATCCTCTTTCTGCCAGACTCGGTGGACCCTCAACGTCTGAGCGCCTATGGGTATGCCCGCCAAACATCGCCCAACCTGGACCGGCTTTTGGCAGAGTCGATCCGCTATGATCAGGCCTACGCCAACGGACACCAAACCAGGCCCAGCATCGCCAGCATCATGACTGGCGTGCATCCGCTGACCAGCCGGGTGGTATGGGAGGTGGATGTACTGTTCGGGCGGCACTCCTACCTGCACCTGCCGGGAATCCTGGCCAATTGGGGCTACTACACCCTGGATCTTTCTGACGAACAGCACGGGCATCCCCAGCGATACAACCTGAGAAACGCCTTTCACAACATAAATGGAAATGAGATCGAGCTGGAACAAAGCGTCTGGAGGCTAACGGCGGGGCTGATGTTTGCCAGAGAGGCTTATTTCTTGGACTCACTGGCCGAGGGAGTGTTGGACCGTCTGGGCGTCCTCATCGGATGGGTGACATACGTGCAGCACCGCAAACCATCGGTGCGCCAACTAGTGTCCGGTAACATCCCCCGCAATTCTCTTGATGACTTCAAGAGGGTGGATTACCTCATTGAAAAAATTAGGACCGAAAAACGCCCCCTGTTTGCCCACCTGCATTTGCTCGGCCCCCACGGTCCCAACTTTATCATCGGCAAACGCAAGTTTTCCGCCAAAACCGCCCCTGACCAAATTAGGTTTGAAAACGAGTATGATGACTCCATCCTTACCGTCGACGCCCATTTGGGGCGTGTGGTTGACGCCCTAAAGGAGAGCGGCAAATGGGCAAACACCATCTTGATTTACATGAGCGATCACAACCGGGGATCAGGCATTGAAGATCCGTGTCCTCTGGTGGTCCGCCTGCCCGGCGGTAAAAGAGGCGGGCTAGTGGTCAAAACCCCGGTCCAATATTTAGACTTGGCCCCCTCCCTGCTAAGTGCGCTTGGCCAAGTTCCGCCGGAATGGAAGGAAGGCAAGGTCATCTTC
>JANQFN010000364.1 GCA_028277825.1 Desulfarculaceae bacterium | reverse complement strand
GCGCTGGCGGTGTTGCCGGCTGGGCTCCAAGCTCGACGTAGCTTTGGCTACGCCTTCGCCTGTCGCTTGCCGGACGCCTTGCCAGCGCATGGCTGGCTGTGCCGGGCTTGGGTACAAACTGTACACTGATAGCGTGTACACTGATAGCGTAGACGTTTTTTCATAACACACCGATAAATGCTACCCGCATCGCCAATGCCGTCCAACCTTCGTGAAATATCCGGGCTAATTGAAATTCAGGGCCAGGAACTGTTTGCCGTCGATGCCGTATTTGTCTTTTAGGGTTTCGGGGTCAAAACCCAAACAAAAGCAGGCCACAAGCTCCTCGCCCTTGAGCACCGGGGTGCACACCGCGAAGCCCTCGCCCTCGCTGGTGTATGCCTTAAAATTGGCTATCTGGTGATCATTATATACGGGATCGAGCTTATTGAAATGGGAGTAGCTTTGGCCCAGGTCGGCTTTGCCGGTCTTGTTGACATCGGAGGGCCGGGGTCCTTGCCAGGCAAGGAGAGTCGCTTTTGGGCCCAGCACCATCGTTTCATAATGCAGGGGGACATCCTTGGCGCGGGATCCGCTGTAGAGACCATCCAGCCACTTTTGCAGGGAGGCGTGACCTTGTTTCGCTAAAGGCTCCGCCTGCTCCACGCGCTGCTTAAGCAGGTGTAGAATCTCCTGGCGGAACTTTTTGGCCTGGGGCGTGATCTTTATGCTTTTCTGCTCCGTGCAACCCGCCAGAACCAAAAGCAGGCCAAGCGCCAATAGCCCTATGGAAACCTTTCGCGGCATCAACAATTCCCTCTCTCCTCAAGGGCTATCCTAGCACAACCAAGTGCCGTGCAGAAACGTGGGAGTAAAAAGCCGCGGAATTGTCAACGGCAATAGGCTTCGCAGTGAAAATCGCTGAAGGCGGCATAGACGCAGGCCGCCTTATCGGTCTGCTCGGCGCTGGGTAAGTGGGGCGTGGTCTTCTCCAGAAGCCTGGCCAGCTCCCTGGGGCCGGGGATGGCCTCCAGGCCGGCGGCGATCACCTCGCCGCTGGCCACCTCGATCAACTCGGCGTCCTCGCTGTTGGTGGCCACGCCCAGAGGCACCCAGGCGTCGTCCAGCAGGCGGGCGGTGGCCAAAACTTCCTTTTCGCGGGTGATGATCGAGCCGCGGGCGCAACGGATCACCAGCGCCGGCCTTCCCTCCAGGCTCACCAGCAGATCGGCGACCACTTTCAGATCGCAGGAAGCGGTCTTCACCTCCCGGGCGGCGTCCACGGTGATCTGCTCCTTGGTGTAGCCCAACTCCAATAGCAGGGCCTCTATGGCCTGGCGCACCGGTTCGTCGTCGGAAAAGGGCAGGGGATTTCCGGTTATCAGATCGACTTCACCATCCATGGCTACTCCCCCGCAAAAAGTTATTAAACTCACCGGGACGTACCGTGCGTCCCTTGGTCTTCAATATAAGCACGAAAAGGCCCGCCCGCACCATATACGGCGCGGGCGGGCTGAAATGGTCGGCGCACCTCAACTGGGGACTCGCTACAGAGGCGAGGCCCTCAGCGAGATGCCGGGGAGGCGGGGCATACCTTCCCTCACATCAACCAGCGCCAAGACCGCCTCCGTGGGTCAAACCTTCAGGGCTTCGGTCTCCAACAGCGGCCACCAGACCGCTGCTGCTCCCTATGACCGGGCAGGCCTGCATAGCCCATCCCCCGGCGGAGCCAGGCGCTTGCGAAGAATAGAAGCTTACTTCTTCTTCTGCGGGTTGAGCAGGTCCTTCACCGCGGAACTCATCTTGAAGACCATGCGCTTGCTGGCCTTGATCTTGATGGCCTCGCCGGTGGCGGGGTTCACGCCCTTGCGGGCCTTGCTCTTCTTGAGCTGGAAGGTGCCCAATCCGGCTACGCGGAAGGGACGACCAACCTTCACCTCTTTGCGGCAGAAGTCGACGAAGGACTCCAGGGCGGCCTTGGCCGCAACCTTGGAGATGCCGGCGTCTTTGGCGACCTTGTCGATCATGTCCGCTTTGGTGGCCGGTGTCTTAGCCATGCCTCCTCCTCATATCTTTTTGCTACGGTTTGTTATCTTCGCCACTCCTCCACCTCGGAGAAGTATTCGAGCCAATTATGTTCGGCGTCGCCAACGTCGCAGGCCCATTAAAACAGGGGCTCAATGAGTATGCTGGCTTAGCCGCGAACGCCACAAAACACTGCGTTCTTTCAAAGTTAAGAGCAGCATAGCACCCCCCGCCAATTGGCGTCAATATGCATTGCGATAATTTGGCGGGCTCCGGCAAGGGGGCGTCACGAATACGCCAGGCTATCAGGCGGCTGCGCGCGACCCGTGGTTTGAAAAGCCAGAAGCCCCATGATTGCAGGCCAAATCGATGGCCCCCCGCTTACGGCCACACCTGCTGCCCATTGGCGGGCCGCCCTCAGGCGCTGAGAAATATCCGGTCCCGCGGTAACCAGGGTTGCCCGCCGGTGGCGGGAGAAGTTGTTGAGCCGGGAAGGCGCCGCTGGATACGGCAAGGCGGACGGATGCAGCGGAGGCAAAGGCAATCACCATCATGGCCGCAAAAAAAGAAAAGTCAGATCGAGCAATGTCCTCTTACGGTCTTGGGGGCGGGCTGGTCGAACGGAGTTGATCCGAGGCCGTGGGGAATAGATCTCAGACCCGTCCCAAAACATGGAAGCGGCATTTTTTAGCCATCCCCGGCGCTGGCGGTTCGGGGTGGTTATTAGGCGGCCCACAATAGGCCGCCAGTACAGACCCGGGAGCAAGCCAGCCCACAATGAACAACCCCACCGCAAGCAGCGGGGTGTCAAGGGGAGGACTTTAGCTTTATAGCGTGGCAAGCCGCGGGGAATGAACCCTTTATGGGGGTTCACAAATTAGGACCCTCGGCCGCTAGCCCTGAGGGGTTGGGGCTGCCGGCCCGGGCCCGGGCCGGCAGCCCCAGTCCAAAGGCGTCCGGTTCATGGGGCCAGGGCAATTCCCCACCCGTTACCACCAAAAGGGAATAAAAAAACAGCCTGCGGGTACACTTTTGGCTGCTCCCGGAATGGTGGCCCTAGGCTAAACAGCCTAAAATCAAAGATAAATTGTCTGTTTGCCCCACCGAAGTGGTGGCGCCGTCCCTGGCCCTTAAAAGGAGTGGGGAATGGCCCGTATCCGGGGCGGTGAAAACCGGATTTTTCTTGTTTCTATCTTGACATAAGTCATGTCACTTCTCTATAGTGGGAAGCAGTGGGTAATTGTGGGGAATGGTGGGTAATTACCCTCCCAAGGAGTCCAGGTGTTTACTGGTTGGTCGCTGCATAATCTCGACGCCAAGGGCCGTGTGGCCGTGCCGGCCCGCTTCCGCGACGTGCTCAAGGCCAAACGCGACGATCGGGTGGTCATAACCACTTCCGACCGTTGCCTGGTGGCCTATCCCGCTGAAGAGTGGCGCGCCATCGCCGACAAGGTCGGCCGCCAGTCCCAGGTGGACCCGCGCGTACTGGCCTTCCGTCGCTATTTTATCAGCGGCTCCACCGAATGCACCCTGGATAAACAAGGACGCGTTCTCATCCCCCAACCTCTGCGGGAGTTGGCGGGGTTGGACGGCCAAGTGCTCCTGGTGGGCATGCAGGGCAACTTCGAACTCTGGGACAAGGACCGCTGGTACGAAGAGAGAACGCGCATCCAAGAGAATTTCGGCGATCTCAGCTCCTTTATGGCGGAGTTGGGAATTTAGCCCATGGGCGCCGGGCACCGGCCGGTGATGCTGGCCGAGGTGCTGGGCGCCTTGGAACCGAGGCCGGGCGGCGTCTACGTGGACGGAACCCTGGGAGCCGCGGGACACGCGGCGGCCATTTTGGAGGCTTCGGCTCCCTCGGGGCGGCTCTTGGGCCTGGACCGCGATCCCCAGGCCCTGGATCTGGCCGGCCGGCATCTGCAGCCGTTTGGGGATAGGGTGCGGCTGATGGAAGCGACCTTCGATCAAATGTCAAATCAGCTCCAGAGCTGGGGCCGGGGACCGGCCGACGGCGTGCTCCTGGACCTGGGGGTCAGTTCCATGCAACTTGACCGGGCCGAGCGCGGTTTCTCTTTTCAGCAAGACGCCGCCCTGGACATGCGTATGTCGGGCCGGGGGGCCAGCGCCGCCGATCTGTTGGCCCAGGCAAGCGAAGATGAGCTGGCCAGGATGTTCGCCTCCCTGGGTGAGGAGCCCTTTGCCCGCCGTATGGCCCGTGCGGTGGCCACTGCCCAAAAAGAGGCGCCCATCACCAGCACCGGACGCCTGGCCCAAGTGGTTAGCGGCGCCCTGCCCGCCGCCGCCAGGCGCAAACGCAAGACCCATCCCGCCACCAAGGTGTTTCAAGCCCTCAGGCTGGCGGTGAACGACGAATTGGGCATGCTGGAGCGCTTTTTGGAAAGCGCCCCCTCCTGCCTGGCTTCGGGTGGACGTCTGGCCATCCTCAGCTATCACAGCCTGGAGGACCGCCGGGTGAAAAGGGCCATCCAGAAATGGGCCGCGCCCTGCACCTGCCCTCCCGAGATAGCCGTGTGTGTCTGTGGGCAGAGGCCTTTGTTCACGCCCTTGGGCAAGCTGCAACGCCCTGGTGAAGCGGAGGTGGCCCAAAATCCCCGGGCCCGTTCCGCCCGCCTGCGCGCGGCGGTGCGCACGGAGGTGCCGGCATGAACGTGAGTGTTCGCGCGGGCAACCGGCGCCTGGCAGCCAACGAGGGCTGGGCCCTGCTGAACCTCAAGCAGGTGCTGTGCCTGTTGGGCATCATCACCGCCTCGGCCCTGTTCTATCTCTACACCGAGGTGCGGGGCCTGGATTTGTCCTACCAGGCCAGCCAGGCCGCCTCAGTGCAGCGTGAGCTAGTGGAGCTCAGGCGCCGGCTGCGGGTGGAGCTGAACAACCTGCGCTCCCCGGAGCGCCTGGAGCGTGAGGGGGCTCGTCTGGGGCTGGCTCCGCCGCCGCCTGAGAGGGTGAGGATTCTCAAGTGAAGAGCAAGAAGGCCAGAGATTCCAAGCGTTGGCTGCGGGTGCGCCTGTGGTCGGTGGGCTTGGTGTTTTTGCTGGCCTTCGGCGTACTGGCCGGCCGGGCGGTGGATCTGCAGATTGTGCAGCAGGACCGTCTCCAGCAGTTGGCCCAGCGGGAGATCATGCGCCAGGTGAAGATCGCGCCCCGCCGGGGGGTGATCTACGACCGCAACCAGGAGGAGTTGGCCCTGAGCCTGGATACCGAGAGCGTCTACGCCCGGCCGCTGGCTGTGGCCCAGCCCAAGCGCGACGGGCGAAAATTGGCCAAAGTCTTGGGCGCGCCCCGGGCCAAAGTGGTGCGCCGCCTCAAGGGGGACAAGCACTTCGTTTGGGTCAAGCGCCGGGTGCACCCCGACCGCGCCCAGGCGGTTCGTGACCTGGGCTTGGAGGGGGTGGGGCTGGTGACCGAACCCAAGCGCTTCTACCCCTACACCAACCTGGCCTGCCACGTGCTGGGTTTCGCCGGTCTGGACGCCCGCGGCCTGGAGGGGCTGGAGCTCAAGTACGACGCGCCGCTGAGGGGCCAGGTGCAAACCCAGACCCGGCTGCGCGACGCCCTGGGGCGAACCTTCTCGCTCAGCGGCCAGGGCGGTGGCTCCCTGCCCGAGGGGAAGCATCTGATTCTGACCATAGACAAGGGCGTGCAGTATCAGGTGGAGAAAATCCTGGCCGCCGCGGTCAAGCGCTGGCGGGCCAAGGCCGGCCAGGCGGTGGTATTGTTGCCGGCCAGCGGCGAGATCCTGGCCATGGCCTCGGTGCCCTCCTTCAATCCCAACGTGTACCAGCGTTTCGACCGCGCCTTGTACCGCAACCGCACCGTCACCGACGCCTTCGAACCTGGCTCCACCTTCAAAATCTTCCTGGCCGCCGCCGCCTTAAAGAGCAACAAAGTCAGCCTGGATGAGCGCTTTGATTGCGAACGGGGCAAATGGAAAATCGGCCGGCGCAGCATCCACGACACCAAGCCACATGACAAACTGACCCTGGCCGAGATCATCAAGGTGTCCTCCAACATCGGCGCGGCCAAAGTGGGCCGCTTGCTGGGGGCCGAGGGCCTATATGACTCCATCGAGGCCTTTGGCTTCGGACAACTCACCGGCGTGGACCTGCCCGGCGAGGCCAAGGGCATCCTGCGCCCGGCCCGGAGGTGGGGAGCCATGGACTTGGCCACCATATCCTTTGGCCAGGGCGTGGCGGTGACTCCCCTGCAACTGACCGCCGCCGCCGGGGCCGTGGCCAACGGCGGTGTCCTGATGCGGCCCTTCGTGGTGCGGGCCATGTCAGATTCCTCGGGCCGCCTGATCAAGGAAACCCAACCCCAGGTGGCCGGGCGCCCCTTGAGCCCGGGAGAGGCCAAGCTGTTGACCAACATGATGGTGGCGGTCACCGAGCCGGGCGGCACCGGCACCGCCGCCCGGGTGCCTCCCTTTAAGGTGGCCGGCAAGACCGGCACCGCTCAAAAACCGGCCAAGGGCGGCGGCTATTCCGAGAACGACTACATGTCCAGCTTCCTGGGCTTCGTGCCCGCCCGTGACCCCAAGGCGGTGATCCTGGTGGTGATCGACACCCCCCAGGGCAATCACTACGGCGGCGTGGTGGCTGGCCCGGCTTGGGCGGCTATCGCCCGGGTGACCCTGGAGGCCCTGGGGGTGCACGCCGAAAATCCCGCGCCCCAATTGCTGCAGGCCCGGACGGCATCCCCCGGCCCGGCCCCTGCCCCCCGGCAGCCCCCGCATCCGCCCCAGGCCGCTCCGGCCCCGGGCACCGCGCCCGACTTAGGCGGCCTCACTCTGCGCCAGGCCCTGGCTCTGGCCGGCAAACGAGGCTTGGTGATCAGGGCCAGCGGCTGGGGCCGGGTGGTGAGCCAATGGCCGGCAGCCGGGCGCCCTCTGAAGGGCAAGACCCTGACCCTCAAGCTCAGCCCCGCCTCGGGAGGCGCCTGATGCAGCTATCCCGCCTCATAGAGGGCCTGGAGGCGCAGGCGCTGCACGGCGGGGAACTGCCCCGGGTCCAGGTGACCGGCTTGGCCTATGACTCGCGTCGGGTCCAGCCGGGCTGGCTGTTCGCCGCGCTCAAGGGCGAACAGGCTGACGGGCATGATTTCCTGGCGGCCGCGGCGGAGGCCGGGGCCCTGGCCGCCCTGGTGGAGCGGCCGGTGGAGGGTCTGGACCTCTGTCAGATCCAGGTGCCGAACACCCGACGGGCCCTGGCCTTGGCCGCGGCCCGCTTCTACGGCCAGCCCAGCCGGCGTATGCGCCTGGTGGGCGTCACCGGCACCAACGGCAAGACCACGGTCAGCTATCTGGTGGAGGCCCTGTTGGCCAACCGGGGAGAAGCGGGGCTTTTGGGCACCGTGGAGGTGCGCTACCCCGGATTCAAGCGCCAGGCCGAAATGACCACACCCGAGTCCCTGGACCTGCAGGTCACCCTGGCCGCCATGCACCGGGCCGGGGTGCAAGGCGTGGTGATGGAGGTGAGTTCCCACGCCCTGGAGCAAAATCGGGTGGTGGGCTGCTGGTTCGACGCGGCGGTGTTCACCAATCTCAGCCGGGACCACCTGGACTACCACGGCGACATGGAGTCCTATTTTCAGGCCAAGCGGCGGCTGTTCAGCGAACTGCTGCCCGCCGCCCGCAGCATCGGCAAGGACCCGGCGGCGGTGATCTGTCTGGACGACCCCAAGGGTTCTCGCCTGGCCGGGGAGGCCGCCGGTTTGGGGCTTCGCACCCTCACCTACGGCTTCAGTTCGGCGGCGCGGGTGCGGGGCCATGAGGCCACCAGCACCCTGCAGGGCAGTTCCTGCCTGGTGGCCTGGCCCACCGGCTCCTTTGAGGCCTGCACGACCCTGGTGGGCGCCTACAACCTGCAAAATCTGCTGGCCGCGGTGGCCACCGGCCTAGCCCTGGGGCTGGAACCGACGGAAATAAGTGAGGCCCTGGCCGCCATGCCCGGGGTGCCCGGCCGCCTGGAGCGGGTCGCCGGCCCGGCCGGGGCGCCGACGGTGTTCGTGGACTACGCCCACAGCGACCAGGCCCTGACCACTGTCTTGGCCGCGCTCAAGCCCCTGACCCCAGGCCGCCTGATCTGCGTATTCGGGGCCGGCGGCGACCGCGACCAAGGCAAACGGCCCCTCATGGGCCGGGCGGTGGGCGCCGGGGCCGACCTGGCGGTGTTGACCAGCGACAACCCGCGCAGCGAGGCCCCCCCGGCCATCATGGCCATGATCGAGCCCGGCCTGGCCGCCGCCGGGGCTATCAAGAGCGACTCCCTCACCGGCGAGGGCCCGGCCTATGTGACCGAGCCGGACCGGGCGGCGGCCATCGCCCTGGCCGTGGAGGCGGCCGGCCCGGATGACGTGGTTCTGATCGCGGGCAAGGGTCACGAGGATTACCAGATCGTGGGCCAAGACAAACGCCACTTTGACGACCGCCAGCAGGCGGCCGCCGCCCTGGCCGGGCTGGGCGCGGGCGAGGTGAACCATGCCTCGGCTTGATCATAACTTCGTGGCCCAAACCACCGGAGCTCAGGTAAGCGGCACCCCGCCGGCAGAGCCCTTTGCCGGCGTGAGCACCGATTCCCGCGGCCTGGAACCGGGCCAGTTGTTCGTGGCCCTGGCCGGACCCAACTTCGACGGCCACGACTACGTGGAGGCGGCCCTGGCTGCCGACGCTCCGGCTGCCCTGGTGCGCCAGGGCTACGAGCTGCCCGGCCGCCCCGAGGCTTGCCTGCTGGCCGTGCCTGACACCCTGACCGCCCTGGGCGATCTGGCCGCAGCCTGGCGCCGGGAGCACTCGGCCCTGGTGGCGGCAATCACCGGCTCCAACGGCAAGACCACCAGCAAGGAGATGCTGGCCGCCATCCTGAGCCAGCGCCACCGGGTGCTCAAGAACCAGGGCAACTTCAACAACCTCATCGGCCTGCCCCTCACCCTCTTGACTCTCGATGCTTCTCACACCGCCTGCGTGTTGGAGATGGGCATGAATGCGCCGGGAGAGATCGCCCGCCTGTGCGAGATCGCCTCGCCCGAGGTCGGGGTGATCACCAACGTGGGCCCGGCCCATTTGGGCCCTCTGGGCAGCCTGGCCAACGTGGCCGCCGCCAAAAGCGAGTTGTTTTTGGGTTTGAGCCCGGCCTCGGTGGCAGTGGTCAATCTGGACGACTCCCTCCTGGCGCCCTGGGCCGAAAAGCTGCCTTGCCGGGTGGTGACCTTCGGGCTGGCCGCCGCAGCCGAGGTCACCGCCAGGGAAGTGACCCCTCAGGGACTGAGCCAGGAGTTTTTGTTGGTGCTGCCCCAGGAGGAGGCCCGCATCAGCCTGGCCGCGCCGGGGCGGCACAACGTGCAAAACGCCTTGGCCGCCGCGGCCTGCGCCCACGCGCTGAACCAGGGGGCCGGGGCCATCAAGGCCGGCCTGGAGGGCTTCACTCAGGTGCCCGGACGTTTGGGCCTGCTGGAACTCACCAATGGCCTCACCCTGATCAACGACACCTACAACGCCAATCCCGCCTCTTTGGCCGCCGGCCTGCAGGCCCTGGTTGACATCGCCGGCCCCCGGCGCAAGGCCTTGATCCTGGGCGACATGAAAGAACTGGGGCCCGGCTCGCCTGCCTTGCACCGGCATGCCGGCGAGCGCGCCGCGGCCGCGGGCTGCTCGCTGGTGCTGGCCCTGGGGCAGCAGGCGGAGCAGGTGGCGGCCGGCGCCGGCGTCCAAGGCCTCAACGCAGGGCACGCCCTGGCCTTTGCCCAATTGGACGATCTGCTGGAGGCGGCCGCCGATCTTCTGGAGGAAGACTACGTAGTGCTGATCAAGGGCTCACGGTCAATGGCCATGGAGCGGGTGGTGGAGGCCTTGAGCCAAAGCCAAGGGGAGGGCGTCTGATGCTGTATCACCTGCTTTACCCCTTGAGCGATCTGTTCGTGGCCTTCAACGTGTTCCGCTACATCACCTTCCGCACCATCTACGCGGCGGTGACCGCCCTGCTGATCGCCTGGATCCTGGGCCCCTGGGTGATCAAAAAGCTGCAAGAGCTACACGTGGGCCAGTACATTCGCGAACTGGGGCCGGAGAGCCACCAGGCCAAGGCCGGCACCCCCACCATGGGCGGGGTGCTGATCATCTTCGCCCTGGGGGCCTCGGTGCTGTTGTGGGGCGATCTGGGCAACTTCTATCTCTGGCTGGCTTTGGGCGTGACCATGGCCTACGGGCTGATCGGTTTTGTGGACGACTACAAGAAGCTGCGCAGCAAAACCAACGAGGGCGGCTTGAGCGCCGGGGTCAAGTTCCTGGCCCTGTGCCTGGTGGCGCTGGGCGCCTCCCTGGCCCTCTACGGCCACCCCGGCTACAGCACCGAATTGCCGGTGCCCTTCTTCAAGTTGGTGGTGCCGGATTTGGGCTGGGGCTACATACCCCTGGCGATGTTCATCCTGGTGGGCACCGCCAACGCGGTGAATCTAACCGACGGCCTGGACGGCCTGGCCGCGGGGCCGACGCTGATCGCCGCGGCCACCTTCCTGGTGCTCAGTTACGTCAGCGGCAACTTCAAAACCGCGGGCTATTTGCAGATCCTCTACGTGCCCGGGGTGGGCGAGTTGGCCGTGTTTTGCGGCGCGGTGGTGGGCGCGGTGATGGGTTTTCTTTGGTACAACACCTACCCCGCCCAGGTGTTCATGGGCGACACCGGCTCCCTATCCCTGGGCGGCGCCCTGGGTTTTGCCGCCGTGGCCACCAAGCATGAGGTTCTTTTGGTGCTGGTGGGCGGCATCTTCGTGGTGGAGACCATCAGCGTGATCTTGCAGGTGGGCTTTTTCAAGATGACCGGCGGCAAGCGCATCTTCCGCATGGCGCCGTTGCATCATCACTTCGAACTCAAAGGCTGGGCCGAGCCCAAGGTGATCGTGCGTTTCTGGATTATCGCGGTGGTACTGGCCCTGGTGGCCATGAGCACCCTGAAGCTGAGGTAGTGATGCGCTTAAAGGACAAAAAAGTCCTGGTGGTGGGCCTGGGGGCCTCGGGCAAGGCGGCGGCGCTGTTGGCGCTGAGCCAGGGGGCCCAAGTGCGCGCCAGCGACATCATGCCCCAGCCGCCGGCCGCCGCCGAGTTGGCCGCCGCCGGCATCCGCCTGAGCCTGGGCGGCCACAGCCCGGCCGATTTCAATTGGGCCCAGTTGGTGGTGCTCAGCCCCGGGGTGGACCACCGCCTGCCCGAGGTGGAGGCCGCCCGCCGGCGCGGCGCCGAGGTGATCGGCGAGATGGAGTTGGGCTGGCGCTTCTTGGCCTGCCCCTCGGTGATGATCACCGGCACCAACGGCAAGAGCACCGTCACCACCCTGGTGGGCCAGATGCTGGCCCAGGCCGGCTTTAAGACCCTGGTGGGGGGCAACCTGGGCACCGCGGTGTGCGAGCTTGCCGCCGGCAGCGCCGGGGCCGACTGGGCGGTGCTGGAGGTCAGCTCCTTTCAGACCGACACCATGGACCGCCTGCGGCCCCAGGTGGGGGTGATCTTGAACATTGCGCCGGACCACATGGACCGCTATCCGGACTTCGCGGCCTACGCCGCCTCCAAGTTCCGCATGCTTTCCCGGCAAGAGGGCGACGACGTGGCCGTGTTGTGCGCTGATGACCCGAATGTGTGGGCCCGGCGGAAGATGGCCCCGGCCCTGATCTGGACCTACGGCCAGAACGGTCCGCGGCGGCCCGGCGGCTGGTTGGAAAACAACGAGATGGTGCTGGCCCCGGGGGGCGAGGACCTGCGTTTGAACACCGCCAAAAGCCCCCTGCCCGGCGGCTTCAACCGGCTCAATCTCCTGGCCGCCTCTCTGGCCGCCCTGGCCTGCGGGGCTCCGCCCGAGGCCATCCAGCAGGTGGTGGACAGCTTTAGGGGCCTGTCCCACCGGCTGGAATTCGTGGCCGAAGCGGGCGGGGTGGCCTTTTACGACGACAGCAAGGGCACCAACGTGGGCGCGGTGGCCGCGGCCCTGGAGGCCATGGACCGCCAGGTGGTCCTTTTATTGGGCGGGCGGGACAAGGAAGGCCGCTTCACCGGCCTGGGTCCGCTATTGTCCCGCCGGGCCCTTCGGGTCATCTGTTTCGGCGAGGCCGGTCCGGCCATTCACCGGCAGGTGTCGCCCTTTGTGGACAGCGACCTGGCTCCGGACCTGGCCACGGCGGTGGCCCAGGCGCGGGCCAGCGCCGGCCCCGGCCAGGCGGTGCTGTTGAGCCCTGGCTGCGCCAGCTTCGACGCTTATGACGGTTACGCTCAAAGGGGCGAGCATTTTCAGGAACTGGTCAAGGAGGCATCGGTTGGCTGAAGCGGCCGCCAGAGCGGGAGGGATGAGACAAGCGGCGGTGTCCCGCGTGGGAGACCCCTGGCTGCTCACCTGCGCCCTGGCCCTGGTGGGGATTGGCCTGATCATGGTCTATTCGGCGGGCAGCGCCCTGGCCGCCAAGCGCTATCTGGACGGGGCCTATTTCTTCAAGGCGCAACTCGTGCACGCCGGCGTGGGCCTGGCGGTGATGGCGCTCCTGGCCTCGCTGGACTACCGCCGCCTGGAGCGCCTGGCCTACCCCCTGCTCTTGGGGGTGCTGTTGATGCTTCTCCTGGTGCTGGTGCCCGGCGTGGGCCACCAGGCCGGCGGCGCGGTGCGCTGGCTGCACCTGGGGCCTTTGTCGATGCAGCCGGCGGAGTTTGCCAAGCTGGCCCTGGTGGTCTACCTGGCCTATTCCCTGTCGCGGCACTACCAGCAGATCAAGAGCTTTTCCCGGGGGCTGCTGCCTCATGTGGGCGTGGCCGCGGTCCTGATCCTGCCGGTGTTGGCCGAGCCGGATCTGGGCATGAGCGTGATCCTGTTCGCCCTGGCCATGATTATGCTCTTCGTGGCCGGGGCCCGCTGGACCTATCTGCTGGGCATGTTGGCCGCCGCCGCGCCTCTGGTCTATCTGCTGGTGGTGGCCTACCCCTACCGTTTCAAGCGGGTGGTGGCCTTCCTGAACCCCTGGGACGACGCCGGCGGCGCCGGTTTCCAGATCATCCACAGTTTTTTGGCCCTGGGCTCCGGCGGCCTCACCGGGGCCGGCCTGGGCGCCAGCAAACAAAAGCTGTTTTATCTGCCCGAGCCTCACACCGACTTCATATTCAGCGTGCTGGCCGAGGAGTTGGGGCTGTGGGGGGTGCTGTTGGTCTTGGGCCTGTTCATGCTCCTGATCGTGCGCGGCATCAAGATCGCCCTGGAGGCCCGGGAGCTGTTCGGCACCTATCTGGCCCTGGGCGCCACCTTGATCATCGGCCTGCAGGCCTTCATCAACGCCGGGGTGGTGATGGGGCTTTTGCCCACCAAGGGGCTGACCCTGCCTTTCATCAGTTACGGCGGCTCATCCTTGGTGGTGAACTTCGCCTGCGTGGGCATGCTCTTGGCGGTGGCCGCGGGCCAGAGGAGGCGGGCATGAGCCACACGGTGCTCATAGCCGGCGGCGGCACCGGCGGTCATTTGTTCCCGGCTTTGGCCGTGGCCGACCAGATGAAGCGGCTCAGCCCCGGGCTGGAGTTGGCGTTCGTCAGCGCCGGACGCCCCCTGGAAACCCGGGTGCTGGCCCAGGCTGGTCACACCCTGGAGGTGCTCAAGGCCCGGGCCTTTAGGGGCGCGGGCCTGGGCGGCCGCCTGGCCTCCTTGGCCGTGGTTCCCGGCGCGGTCCGGCGCGCCCTGGGCTTGATCAAACGCTATCGCCCCGGCCTGGTCCTGGCGGTGGGCGGTTACGCCGCCCTGCCCCTGGGCCTGGCCGCTCGCCTGGCCGGGGTGCCTCTGGCGGTGCAGGAGCAAAACGCGGTGCCCGGGCTGACCAACCGCATCCTGGGCAAACTGGCCAGCATGGTGTTCGTGGCCTTTTCGGCGGCCCTGTCCTGGTTCCCCGCCGGCCGGGCCCAGTTCACCGGCAATCCGGTGCGCAGCGAGTTGTTGGATCAGGCCGCGGCTGCCTCCGCCGGCCGGCCGCCGGCGGATGAGCGCTTCAATCTTTTGGTAATCGGCGGCTCCCAAGGTGCCCACAGCCTGAACCAGGCCCTGCCCGGCGCCCTGGAGCACCTAGGCGGATTGGGCCGGCGCTTGAGCATTGTCCACCAGACCGGCCCGGTTGAGGAGGAGGCGGTGCGCGCCGCCTACGGCCAGGCCGGGGCCGAGGCTGAAGTGAATGCCTTCATCGAGGAGGTGGGGCGCTCCTACGGCTGGGCCCACCTGGTGTTTTGCCGGGCCGGGGCGGGCACGGTGAGCGAGGGCCTGGCCACGGGCCGCGCCATGGTGCTGGTGCCTTATCCCTTTGCGGCCGGTGACCACCAGCGCCTCAACGCCGAGGCTTTGGTGGAGGCCGGGGCCGCCCGCCTGTTGGCCGACGCCCAGCTCAACCCCCAAAGCGCCGCGGAGGCCATCGCCCGGTTCATGTCGGACGGAGACTTGCGCCGCGGTATGGAGGCCAAGGCCAGATCCCTGGCCCGCCCGGCGGCGGCCGAGGAAATCGCCCGGCGCTGCCTGACCCTGATGAAGGAGGCCGCCTGATGTACCAGAGATATCAGAAGGTCCATTTCGTGGGCATCGGGGGAATCGGCATGAGCGGCATCGCCGAGGTGCTGCTCAACCTGGGGCATCAGGTCAGCGGCAGCGACCTGAAAGAAAGCGACACCACCCGCCGCCTGGCCTCCCTGGGCGCCACGGTGCACGCTGGCCACCAGGCGGAGAACGTGGCCGAGGCCGATGTGGTGGTGGTCTCCTCGGCGGTGAACGAGCAAAACCCCGAGGTGGCCGCGGCCCGCGAGCGCCTGATACCGGTGATTCCCCGGGCCGAGATGCTGGCCGAGTTGATGCGCCTCAAATACGGGGTGGCCGTGGCCGGAGCCCACGGCAAGACCACCTGCACCTCTCTGGTGGCCACCCTACTGGCCGCCGGCGATCTGGACCCCACGGTGGTGGTGGGCGGCAAGCTGGGCGCCTTGGGTTCCAACGCCCGCCTGGGCGGTGGCGAGTTCCTGGTGGCCGAGGCGGACGAGAGCGACGGCTCCTTCAACCGCCTGAGTCCGGTGGTGGTGGTGGTGACCAACATCGACCGGGAGCACATGGAGCACTACGGCAGCGACCAGGCCCTGGACGAGGCCTTTGTGGAGTTCATCAACAAGGTGCCGTTCTATGGCGCGGCCATCCTGTGCCTGGACGATCCGCGCCTGGCCGGCCTGATTCCCCGGGTGAACAAGCGCACCGTCACCTACGGCCTTTCCTCCCAAGCGCATTTTCAGGCGCGGGATTACAAGCCCCGGGGCACGGTCAGCCGCTTCAACCTTTACGTGGGCGGCCAAGAGGCGGGACCGGTGGAACTGCCCCTGCCCGGACGGCACAACGTGCAAAACGCCCTGGCCGCCCTGGCGGTGGCCGCGGAGTTGGGCGTGGAGATGAAAACCGCGGCCGGGGCCCTGGCCGGCTTTGAGGGCGTGGGGCGCCGCTTTGAGCTAAAAGGCGAGAGCCCCCAAGGCGCTTTGGTTATGGATGATTACGGCCATCACCCCAGCGAGATCAAGGCCACTCTGGAGGCGGCGCGGGACTGCTGGCCGGACAAACGCCTGTTGGTGGTGTTCCAACCCCACCGCTACAGCCGCAGCCGGGA
>JANQFN010000346.1 GCA_028277825.1 Desulfarculaceae bacterium | reverse complement strand
TTCTGGTAGACCCCTTGCGCCCTTTTGTGCTTCATCAGCCAGCGGTAGTCGGCCCGGGCCTGGTCGTAGACCGCCTTGGCGTCCTGGGCCTGGGCGGCGGGCGCAAAAACGGCGGCCCACAGGCACAACAGCAGCGCCGGCAGCCACAACCAATATGCGCGCCTATTCCAGGTCACTCTTCAACTCATCCAGAAGGTTGAGGGCCTCCAGGGGCGTCAAGTTGCCCAGCTCCAACTCGGCCAAACGTTTGAGCACCGGATGCTCGGAGCCGCCGAACAGGGTCAGTTGGCTGTCAGGCGCCGCGGCCTGGGGCGCCACCGGCTCCAGGCCGCCGTTTTCCAGGCGCTTTAGAATCTGACGGGCGCGGGAGAGCACCACCTCGGGCAGGCCGGCCAGGCGAGCCACGGCCAGGCCGTAGGAGCGGCTCACCCCGCCCGGGGCCAGGCGCCGTAGGAAAACGATGGAGCCCTTGTATTCCTTGACCGCCACGTTGAAGTTCTTGGCCCTGCGGTGGCTGGCGGCCAGCTCGGTCAACTCGTGGTAGTGGGTGGCGAACAGGGTCTTGACTCCGGTGCCGTGCAAGTCGTGCAGATGCTCGGCCACGGCCCAGGCCAGAGACAGGCCGTCAAAGGTGGAGGTGCCGCGGCCCACCTCGTCCAGGATCACCAGGGAGCGGGGCGTGGCCGCCTGGAGTATCTGGCTGGTCTCGGTCATCTCCACCATAAAGGTGCTGCGCCCGCCAGCCAAATCGTCCATGGCCCCCACCCGGGTGAAGATGCGGTCGATCAGGGGCAGGGTGGCCGCCTGGGCGGGCACAAAGGAGCCGGCTTGGGCCAACAGGCAGATCAGGGCCACTTGCCGCAGGATAGTGGACTTGCCGGCCATGTTGGGTCCGGTGATGATGAGTATCTGATGGTCTTCGTCGTTTAAGCGCACGTCGTTGGGCACGAACTCGCCTTCAGCGAGCATCTGCTCCACCACCGGATGGCGGCCCGCGCTGATGACCAGCTCGCCGGCAGCAAGCATTTGGGGCCGGGTGTAGTCGCGGCTCAGGCTGAGCCGGGCCATGCCCGCCAGCACATCCACCTCGGCCACCGCCCGGGCAGCGGCCACCAGGCGCGGCCCCTGGGCGGTCACGCTTTGCCTCAGCGCCTCGAACAGCTCCCGTTCCAATTCCAGGGCCTTTTCCTCGGCGCCCAAAACAGCGGCTTCCTGCTCTTTCAACTCCGGCGTTATGTAGCGCTCGGCCGAGGCCAGGGTCTGCTTGCGGATGAAGTGCTCGGGCACCTTGTCCAGATGGGTGCGGGTCACCTCGATGTAGTAGCCGAACACCTTGTTGAAGCCCACTTTCAAAGAGGGAATGGCGCTAGTGGCCCGAAGCTCAGCCTGCAGGGCGGCGATCCAGTCCTTGCCCCGGCTCTTCAAGGCGCGTTGCTCGTCCAGTTCAGGGCTGACCCCTTCGGCGATGACGCCGCCCTCGGCCAGGGTGCCTAGGGGGCCCGGCGCCAGCGTGGCCTCCAGGTGCGTGGCCAGGGGCTCCAGACCGCCCATGCCTCCAGCGGCCTGGGCCAACAGCGGCGAGTC
>JANQFN010000314.1 GCA_028277825.1 Desulfarculaceae bacterium | reverse complement strand
CTCTGGTCCATTTTTGGCTGACCATCCTTACTGACCGGGCCTTCCCGCCCTATTCCTCCCTTTTCTCCTGAAACTGCTTGACCTGGTGCATGAAGGCCTCCAGGCGGATGCGCGAGCCGGCCTGCTCCTGGCCGTCCATGGCCATGGGCAGATAGGGCAGATTGCCGTGGTCTTCCCGGAAGCGCTTCATCAGGGCGTTGACGATGTTGCCCGGCATGCAGGTGAAGGGGATGACGTTGATGACCCCGGCGGCGCCCTGCATGAGCATGTCGCGGGACTTGCCCACCGACAGAATGGCCTCGCCCTCGTAGGTGGGGTCCAGATAGGGATGGGCCATCTTGAGTATCTGCTTGGTGGGCACCTCGTGCAGGGTCTTGAGCGCCCCCCGCCAGGGCTTGGACAAGTCGCGCTCGTCCTTGTGCTGGAAAAAATTCTCCAGGATGGTGCTCAAAAGGTCGCCGCGCTTTTTCATCATCTTGGCCCGCTGGGCCGAGGTGAGATTCGTATAAAGCACCCACTCGGCGATGGTGGGCATCCAGGCCTCGCCGCCCAACTCCTCCACCACGCGCACCACGTTCTCGTTGGCAAAGCGGTTGGCCCGAGTGTAGATCTCGCCCACGATGCCCACCACCGGCCGGTGGTTGTCGCCGCTGCGGGGCACCGCCTCAAAGGCGCGCCGCGCCTGGCCCATGGTTTCGATCAAGTCGCCCCGTTGGCGCAGGGTGTCTGACACCTTGTCCAGGTATTCCTGGTACAGGGCGTCGGTTTCGCCCCGCTGGGCCTCATAGGGACGGGTTTCATGCAGGGCCTTTTGCAACAGGTCCACCGCCACCAGCCCCTGCCAGGCGCTGCGGGTGAAGTCGCTGCCCGCCTCCATGGCCAGTTCCTTGTAGAACACCTCGGACTGGTCCGGCGAATAGACCAGGGCCTCGGAAAAGCCCAACTCGTCCAGCACCAGGCGGTGGTAGCGGTGGTACTGGCCGAAGCGGCAGGGACCGGTGCCGCCGGGCATGAAAAAGGCCACCTTGGCCGGATCGGCCTTTTCGTCGATGAGCAGCTTGAGCATGTCCCCGGTGGTCAGGGCGCAGGGGTAGCATTCCTTGCCCGAGGTGTGGCGCCGGCCCAGCTCCAGGGTGCGCTGGTCGGACTCGGGCAACATCTCGGCCTCGCCGCCCAGGCCCTGGAAGGCGGCGGCCACCGCCGCGCCGTGGTCGCTCATGGGCGGGATGTAGACCTTGCGTTTGCCAAAGGAGGTGTTGCGCCGCGCCGCCGGGGCCGAGGCCGGCGGCTGGGGTTCTACGTTTTTTAAGGAGTCCAGGAAGGCCTCCAGCCGGGTGATGGCGCCCACGTCGGCGGAATGCTCGTCGATCTCGATCTCCAGGAAGGGCTTGCCGGCCATGATCTTGGCGAAAAAGTGGCCGATGAAGCTGTCTGGCCCGCAGCCGAAATTGGTGATGTAGACCGCGTGCAGGCGGGGATCTTCCCGAGTAAGCAGGGCGGCGGCCAGCATCTTCTGGCCGTAGCGCCAGTACATCTCGGCCAGCTCCGGGTGTTCGATCATCGAATCCAGGTCCAAAAAGTCCATGGGGATGGCGTAGACCCCCAACTGGCCCATCTTCTGGGGCAGGCCCAGGTTCAGGCCGGGGTCGGCGCCGTTGTAGGGCCGGCTGACCACCACCATGGCCCGGTCGTCCGGGCCCATCATCTGAAGCACCTGGCGGCCGCGGGCCAGAAGCTTTTGGTTGAAGTCCTCCTGGGCCTTCCAGGCCTCTTGCATCGCCGCGCGCACCGGCCACGTGGGGGCGCCCAGCTTGTCGGCCAACTCCATCAGGTCCTTGCGCAAGACCTTTTCGCCGAAGCCGAAGCGCAACGGCGAGTGCACCAGGCGCGAATCGCCGAAGTCCAGGGCGGCCGGCGCGGTGTAGCACAGGGTCTGGGCGTAAGGGCAGACCTGGCCATAGCCCAACTCGTGCCCCGGCGCGGCCAGGTTGACCACCGCGGGCAACAGGATGGTCTCCACCCCCTGGTCGATCAACTCCATGATGTGGCCGTGGGCCACCTTGAGGGGGAAGCAGGGCTCGTTGACCACCTTCTCCACCCCCTGGTGGATCAGCTTCTTGGTGCTGGGGCCGGACAGGCGCACCTCATAACCCAGGCGCTGCAGGAAGGCGCTGAAGAAAGGCAGCCACTCCCGGTAGAACATGGTCATGGGAATACCCACCACCCCGCGCTTTTTGCGGCCGGCGGGCGGGGCGAGGTAGCTGGTCAGAAGCTCCTCGCGCTCGGCGAACAGGTCGGGCATTTCGGCCCCGGCCTTGGCGCTGCGGTCCACGTCGTATTTTTCGCAGCGGCTGCCGTAGAACAGGGGCCGCTGGGAGTCTTCCACCTTGACCTTGCGGATGGAGCAGGTGTTGGGGCAGCCGGAGCACTCGAAGGTGGAAATCTCATAATCGGTCTCAGACACCTCGAAGCCCTTGAAGCTGCTGGTCTGCCAGTCCCGCTCGCGCATGGCCAAAAGCGCCGCGCCGATGGCACCGGTCACGTCGTGGTGCGGCGGCACGTGGATGTCGCGGCCCAGCACCGCCTCGAAGGCGGCCACGATGCCCTGGTTGGCGGCGGTGGCCCCCTGGTAGAAGACCTTCTTGCCCACCTCGCGGTCTTCCACCACCTTGTTGAGGTAGTTGTGCACGATGGAGTAGCTCAGCCCGGCCACCAGGTCGTCGATCTCGGCCCCGGCCGCCTGGTGGGAGACCAGGTCGGTCTCCATGAACACGGTGCAGCGCTCGCCCATGCGCACCGGCTCGGCCGCGCCCAGGGCCTTGTCGCCGAACTCGCCCTTGATCTGGATGCCCAGCTTCTCGGCCTGTTCCTCCAAAAAGGAACCAGTGCCCGCGGCGCACACCTTGTTCATCATGAAGTCCACGATGGCGCCGTTGTTGAGCGAAATGTACTTGGAGTCCTGGCCGCCGATCTCGAAGATGGTGTCCACCTCCGGGTCGATGTGGGCGGCGGCGGTGGCCTGGGCGGTGATCTCGTTGCGCACCAAATCGGCGCCGATGAAGTCGGCGGTGAGGTAGCGGCCGCTGCCGGTGGTGCCCGCGCCCAGGATGTTGACCAGATGCCCCACCTGGCCGCCCACCATGCGCAGGCCCTCTTTGACCGCCTCCAGGGGGCGGCCGGCGGTCATCAGGTAGGCCTTGGCCAACACCTCGCCGGCCTCGTCGATAACCACCACGTTGGTGGAGATGGAGCCCACATCCACCCCCAGATAGCCGTCCACCGGCTCGGTGGGGGTGTTGATGCGCTGTAAATCTTGGCCGTGGTGCCCGCCCAGCTTGAGTCGCGTGAGGCGCTTGGTCTCGCCGATCACCTGCGCCGCCCGGTCGCCCAGCGCCTCCAGCCCGGCTATGGGCATATCCAACTCCCGGTCGGCGGCGAAAAGCGCCGCGCCCAGGGCCCCGATGCAGCCATAGTGTTCGGGCACCAGAAACTGGGACACCTCGATGTCCAGGATATCGATCAGGGCCCGGTGCACCCCCTGGTTGGCCGCCACCCCGCCGATGAAGCACACCGGGGGTATCACGGTCTTGCCCTTGGCGATGTTGGATTTGAGGTTCCTGGCCATGGCGAAGCACAGGCCGGCCACGATGTCGTAATCCGGGGTGGCTTCCTGCTGCAAATGGATCATGTCGCTCTTGGCGAACACCGAGCAGCGCCCGGCCAGGCGCGGTGGGTTCTGACTTTTCAGGGCAACTTGGGAAAAGTCCTCGATGGTCAGCTGCAGGCGGTGGGACTGCTGGTCCAGAAAGGAGCCGGTGCCCGCGGCGCACATGGTGTTCATGGCGAAGTCGTCGATGCGCAGGCCACCGTCGGCGCCGGGGCTGACCAGGATCATCTTGGCGTCCTCGCCGCCCATGTCGATGATGGTGCGTGTCTGGGGGTAGGTGGCGGCCACGCCCCGGGAGGCGGCGATGATCTCGTTGACCACCTCGCCGCCCAGCAGCGGGGCCAGGGTCAGGGCTCCGGTGCCGGTGATGGCACAGGCCCTGAAACTCTCCAGGGGGTACTCCGCGAATATCTCGCCCAACACCTGGGCGGCCACCGCCAGCGGCCGGCCTTTGGTGCGGGTGTAGCGGGCCTGGAGTATCTCGCCGCCAGGGCCCAGCACCACGGTGTCCAGGCTCACCGAACCGGCGTCGATGCCCAGGTAGAGTCCTTGCAAGTCGCTATGTTTTTGCCCGGGGCTCATCGCTGTCCTCTCTCAGGTTGAATCATACGCCACGGTAAAAAACCTGACCGCCGTATTTTTCTTGACGCAGGCGGCCTTTGCCCACCAGATCGGCCACCAGGTCCTGGGCCGCCGCCGGCTCCAGGCCGGTCATGGCCTCCAGATCGCCCAGGGTGCAGGGCCGGCGCCGGGTCATCTCCACCATCTGCCGGCCCAGGCTGCCCTCGTCGCCGGCGGTCTTGACCCGGGGGGGGGCGCTGACCTCCACCGGCAAGTCGAAGGCCCCGGCGATCTGGGCCAGGCGCTTCGCACCCAGGGCCTGGGCCCCCGGGTGGGCCGGCGGGCGGATCACGGTGTTGAGTTGCACCAAATCCGGCCCGATGCGCTGGGCGGCACGGGCCAGCCCGGCGATCTCTTCCGGCTGGTCGTTGATGCCCTCCACCAGCAATATCTCCAGCCACATCTGGCCGGAGAATTCGCTGGCCAGGCCGATCAGGCCCTCCACTATCTCTTCTATTATAAGCCCAGGGGCCGGCCGGTTGAGGCGTTCAAACACCTCCTGGGTGACCGCGTCCAAACTGGGCGCCAGGACATCGGCCTCAGCCAACTCGGTGCGCACCTGGGGATCGCTCACCAGGGTGGAGTTGGTCAAGACCGCCAGACGGGCCGGGCTCATTTTTTTCAACTGGGCCAGCACCCGGCCCAACTCCAGATGCAGGGTCGGTTCACCGCTGCCGGCCAGGGTGATGAAGTCCGGCGGCGAGGCCAACTCTGCCAAGCGGGCCTCCGTCTGGGCCAGCACCTCATCGGCGTCGCGAAACAATCCCCGCTCCCTGGTGCAGGCACCGGTGGGGCCCAACTCGCAGTAGAGGCAGTCCAGGGTGCAGGTCTTGGGCCAGAGCAGATCCACGCCCAGGCTCATGCCCAGCCGCCGGCTGGGCACCGGTCCGAAGACGGCCTGATCGGCCGGGGTGGCAGGCTTTTTACTCATTAACAAACAATACCGTCAATTCATTCAATAATGATTACCAAATAAACAGGCTTATACCCAAGATTGATATAATTATCGGCGGGTTGTCAAGGACTTGGATTGAAGCACTTTGTCAAGGAGGATCCAGGCCGCCAAGTAGCCGTCACACCTGGGAATATCGGAAGCAGGAGACCAGATGGTCATTGACCATACCCGTGGCCTGCATGAAGGCGTAGCAGATTGTGGGGCCCACGAAGTTGAAACCCCTTGCCTTCAAATCCTTGCTCAGGGCCTCTGACTCCCGGGTCTGGGCCGGAACCTGTTGCCAGCTTTTCCAGGCGTTTTTTTTGGGCTCGCCCCCCACGAAGCGCCAGAGGTAGGCGTCGAAGCTGCCGAACTCTTCGGCCACCCGGAGAAAGGCCCGTGCGTTTTTCACCGCCGATTCTATCTTGAGGCGGTTGCGAATCAGGCCGGGGTTGGCCAAAAGCTTTTGCCGCCGGGCCCCATCGAAGCGGGCCACCTTTGCCGGGTCCCAGCCGGCGAATGCCTTGGTGTAGTGCGGCCGCCTCTTGAGCACCGTCTCCCAGCTGAGGCCGGCCTGGGCGCCCTCCAGGATCAGGAACTCGAACAGGCGCTGGTCCTCATGCTGGGGCACCCCCCATTCCTGGTCGTGGTAGGCCAGCATCTCGGGGTGGGCCTCGTCGCCGAAGCAGCGTTTCAACTGGCGGGCCATGCCTGCCTCTGAAGCCCGGGCCCGCCGGCCTTGACCCGGTTGCGGCCGGCCCTTTTGGCCTCATAAAGGGCCTCATCAGCCCACTTGAGCAGCTGTTTGCCGTCCGCCTCGCCGCCGGTATGGTTCACCACGCCGATGCTGACCGTCAACCTGACCTCGCTGCCGGCGATGATCAGGGAACTCTGCGCCACCGCCTGGCGGATGCGCTCGGCGATGGCCAGGGCCTCATCGGCCCCGGTGTCGGGCAACAAGGCGGCGAACTCCTCGCCCCCCAGACGCCCCACCAAGTCCACCTCACGGAAGGCCGCCTTGAGAGTGGCGGCCAGATGAGCCAAGGCCTGGTCCCCGCCGTCGTGGCCGAAACGGTCGTTGACCGATTTGAAATGATCGGCATCTATCATCATCAGGCTCAGGGGATGCCCGTAGCGGCCCGCCCGCAAGAGCTCCCGCTTCAGGCCCTCCATGAAGTAGCGCCGGTTGGGCAGCCCGGTGAGGTCGTCGGTGGTGGACAGGGTCTCCAACTGAGCCTGATAGCGGTTGACCACCACCAACACCGCGATGAGGATGAACAGGGTGATCAGCCCACCCACCGCCAGGTTGGTGAACAGCGCTGAACGCACTGCCACCGGCGAGGCGCCCTCGCCCTGCTCCACGATCACGAACCAATCGAAATCGGCAAAATAGCGCGTGGCCAACAGCACCGTGCCGCCATCCCGCTGGCTTTCATAGGTGTGGGTGCCGGTCTTGTTGGCCAGTATGGTCCGGGCCAGCTTGGCCTCGCCCAGCAACTGGGCCAGGCTGGCCTTTTCGATCAGGTCCTTTTGGGAGTGCACCTGCACCAGGCCGCTGGAGTCCACCATGTAGACCGCCCGGCGGTATTTGTTTTGGTAGGAGGCCAGGATCTCGCCCACCTGGTCCATGCTCAGCCCCACGCCGGTCACGCCCAACAGCTTGCCGGCGAAATCCTCCACCCGGTGGTTGATGAATATGGTCAGCCGGCCCTGGTGCACCTCGTCATTGTCCACGTCCAGGTCATAGGGCAGGCCCGAGGCGATGAACTTGTAGTACCAGACGTCGTGGGCGTCACCGGGGCTGATGACCTTGTTCAGGCCCCGGTAGGAGTAATATTTTTTGCTTTTGGCCGAGACGAAAAAGGAGGTGAAGAAGCCGTAGCGCTCCTTGATCTCCTTGAGGTATTTGACCACCGCCGCCAGGTCGGTCTCTCCGTCCAAGGCCCAATCCTTGAGAAAGGTGTCGTGGGCCATCAGGGAGGAGATGTGGATGGGCCGCATGATGTCGGCCTGGATCTCGGAGTAAATGTTGTTGCTGATCAGGGGCAGAGTCTCGTCCAAAGAGCGGGCCCGGAAGCTCTCCTCGGACACCAAATAGCTGATCAGGTTGGTGGAGACGAAGCCCAGGACCAGCACCGCGGCCAGCACCAGCATCAGTTTGGTTTTGGTCTTTGTCTTTTGCACAAAAGCAGCCTAGCACCAAGCCCGGGCGCGGAAGCAACCAAAAAAATGTGACAAATGTATAACGCCGTTTGCGGGCGGCTCCGGCCTGCGGCGGCGCGGTTTACAGCTCAAATACCCTGGGGTAGACTCAGCACCATGCAAATAATGGGCTTAACATTGGAATCTCCCTTCGTGGCCGCGCCCATGGCCGGGGTTTCCAACCCCGCCTTCCGGCTCATGGCCAGGCGCTTCGGCGCGGCGATGGTCTACTCGGAGATGATCTCGGCCAAGGGCCTGGCCCTGGCCCGTAAGCAGACCTTGAGATATCTGCGCCGGGTGCCGCAAGAGAGCCCGCTTTG
>JANQFN010000264.1 GCA_028277825.1 Desulfarculaceae bacterium | reverse complement strand
TGAGCAGTTATGGCACAGGGGCCGTAGGCCGCACAAGGCCGCGCCGCCGGGCTATTTGGGCCGGGGGCACAACGCCCCGGGCGGGGCCAGGAGCACCATGCCCTGAATGCGGTGCAAGAGCAAACCCTCAGGCCGGGCCAGGTGAGGCAGTTCGGCCCCGGGGGTGAGGCCGGTGATTACCGTGCGCCCGATGAGGTGGCGGCCCTCGCCGCCGGGGCCCAAGGTCTTGAGCCCCCAGATACTGTGCAGGACCAGGGGCCTCCCCTGAGGGCTGCCCAGATAGAGCATCACGTGGCCCGGTATCCATAGCAGGGTTAAATAAGGCACCCCGCGCTGCTTTATGGCCCGCTCCTTGGCGGCCATATCCAGGTGGGACAGGTCGATGAATTGGCCGCCCTGGTTGGCCTGGTCCGCCGAGTTGCGCGGCAGCCACAGCCCGAAGGGAATCATCAGGTCCTGGGTCAGGGCCGAGCAGTCCCGGTTGCCGAACAGGCCGCCCCAGCCGTAGGGCCGGCCCAGCAATTGGCTTGCCACCTGGGCCAGGTTGGCCGGGGTGGCCGGCAGGGGCTTAGGCGCGCCGGCGGCCAGGGGCAGCCGGGCCTCCGTTGCCAGCGCTTCGCCTCCCGCCCCGGTGCGCAGCGCCAGCACCCGCCAGGATTTGGCCTCCCGGCCCAACCGGGGCAGCACCGCTCCGATGGAGACCTTGAACAAAAAGCGCCCTTGTTCATCATGCAGGGCGGCGTCATCGGCGATCACCGCCAAATAGCGGCCGCTTTGCCAGCGGGCGCGGAAGGCGGCGCCGGCGCGGGCCACCTTGCCCGCCCGCAGCCAGCCGGCGGCCAGGGGGGTCTCCACCAGGAGCCAATCGCCGCCCGGACTGGCGTGCCACACCCTGAGCGGCATGCCCCCGGGAGCGGCGCTCTGTTGCAGGCGGTCGAAAGGAAAGCCCTGGCCCGGGGCCGTGGCCGAGGCGAAGTCGGGCCGGGACGTGGGCAGGACCCTGAGATCGCAGGGGCCAATGGTGACGCCCCGCCAGCCGGTGCTGGGATAGCGCTCTATTTGGGCTAGGTTTAAAAGCCCCTGGTACCAGGCCGCACTGCGCGGCCGCAGGTTTTCGCCCACCCCGGGCGAGTCCATCACCGGCCCGGCCAGCTCCAGGATTTCCTCCCGGGAGTGGCGCGGGTTGTCCCGCTGCCAGCAGTCGAACCAGCGTTGGTCGAAGTCTAAATCCCGCGCCCGCTGGTAGGCCGGCTGGAGCAGGCAGGCCGCCGGATCGCCGGAGCCCAGGAGGGCGGCCGGGTCCTGGGGAATGGTCTTGAGGTCGGCTATGGTGTCCGGGCCGCTGGCGCAGGCGGCCAGGAGCAGGCAGGCGACCAAGACCGCCAGCCAAAACAGTCCCGCCCGGCCGCCCAGCAGGCTTTTTTTAAGCTTAGCGTCCAAAAGAAATCTACCGCCTCCCGTGATAATACATTATCATCTTAGGTCGACGCCAAGCAGTGTAAACACCTTGGGGGATGCTATGGATTCAGCGGCCAAAGATGCCATACGCTCGGCAGCCGGGCTGGAGCGCTTTTCCGACTCCGCCGTGGACCGCACCCTGTTCGCCTACGACGCCTCGCGGCACATGCACCCGCCCGAGGCGGTGGTGCGCGCC
>JANQFN010000251.1 GCA_028277825.1 Desulfarculaceae bacterium | reverse complement strand
TTTGGGGTGGCTAGAGGGACTTGAACCCTCGACCTCTAGGGCCACAACCTAGCGCTCTAACCAGCCTGAGCTATAGCCACCATACTCTTAGATTTTAGCGCAACCCGAGGCCTCCGGGGGCCCTGGGTGCCTGGGATTTATAACAGAGCCCCCCGGGGCTGGCAAGTGTTTTCAGCGTCTTGGCCCGCCTAGGGTTAATGCGGGTTTTGTCAGGGGCGCCGGTTACTTGACACCTCGGGAGGCCTTGAATAGGATTAGTCTGCAAACGCGGGCGTTTGGCCCCTGGGCCGTCCGCAGAATGCGTCAATAACCAGGAGGCTCCCCTTGAGCTTAATGGATACTTTTAAAAACCGTACGCGGCACCCTTTCCGGCCCCGCTCCTCAGACGTGATCCAGCACCTGTTCGCCGACTTCCGGGATTACCAGGCCGAGGGCGACGCCCTGATCATGGGCGAGGGCCACTTGGGCGAACGCCGGGTGTACGTGGTGGCCCAGCAGAAACCCAAGCCCGACCAATTCCGCACCAGCAAGGACGTGGGCAAGCTCAACTGGGGCATGCTGGACGCGGACGAGCACTCGCAGATACTGAGGTTCTTGCGCCGGCTGAGTGAAAACGGCCCCCAGGAGGATGCCCTGCTCTTGTCCCTGGTGGACACCTACGGCGCCGACATCTCCATGTATTCGGCCCGCCGGTTGCAGGCCTTTTTCATCGCCCACTTGATCCGGGCCTACATCAACGTGCCCATCCGTACGGTGAGCATCGTCCTGGGCGAGGGCGGTTCGGGCGGGGCCCTGGCCGTGCAGGTGGCCGACCGCCGGGCCACCCTGGAAGACGCCATGTACGCCACCGCGCCGCCGGAGTCTGTGGCGGCGATCATCTTCCGCGACGCCGAGCGCATCGAGGAAGCGGTGGCGGTGAGCAAGTCCGCGGCCAAATACCTCAAGCACTTCGGGGTGGTGGACAGCGTCATCCCCCAGACCAAGAGCGTGATGGACGCGGCCGGGGTCGCCCAGAACGTCAGGGTCTATCTGGAGCGCACCATGCGCGACCTGTTCCGCCGCCGTCTGGACCGCTTGATGAACAAGCGTCTGGCCACGGCGGACCAGTTGGGGGTGATCGCGCCGGGCAAGTTCTTCGAGCTCAAGCGTTTCATCGAGCGGCCCCTGAAGCAGTTCTACAAACCCCCGGCCCAGCTCAAGATCATCAGCGACCCCAGTGGCGCCACCATCCATTTGGACGACTCTTACGGCAACGGCACCGTGGTGGAGCCCAGCCAGGCCCACGTGCGCTGCGGACACGAGACCGAAGGCGCGGTGGGCGACGGCTGCGGCGCCCTGATTCCCTTGAAGGACTACTTGCAGAATTTCCAGATCTGCCCCGAATGCGGCAAGCGCCGGGTGCTGGACGCCGCGGGCTGGATCAGCGTGCTCACCGACCCCGGCTCCTTTCACGAGCTTTTCCGCAACATGACCGTGGCCGACCTGCTGCCCGAAGAAGACCTGCACGACTATTACCGGGAGTTCTTGCAGAAGCAAAAAGAGCGCTCCAGCTTTAACGAGTCCTTGGTCACCGCCCACGCCACGGTGCACGGCTATCCCGCGGTGATGGCCCTGTCCGAGTTCGCCTTTGCCGGCGGCTCCATGGGCGTGGTGTTCGGCGAAAAATTCAAGCTGGCCGTGGAATACGCCCTCAGAAAGAGGTGGCCCCTGGTCAGCGTGTGCTGCTCGGGCGGCGCCCGGCTGTATGAGGGCATCGTGGCCCTGATGCAGATGTATAAGACCATCGCCGCCGTCGAACGCCTGAAACGGGCGGGCATCCCCTTCATATCCATCCTGGCCGACCCGGCCACCGGCGGGGCCATCGCCTCCTACGCCGCCCTGGGCGACGTCTGCCTGGCCGAGCCCGGCGCCCTGGTGATCTTCACCGGCCCCCGGGTGATGAAGGCGCGGGGCTTTGAGGTGGACGACCAGGCGGTGCGCGCCGATTCCCTGAGCGAGGTCTCGGGTGACACCTATTTGTACCCGGGCTACTACGGCGACATCCGGGGCATCCAGGAGGTGGTGCCCCGCGCCCAGATGCGGCGCAGCGTGGCCCGCTATCTGGAGTACTACGCCCGCACCCGGGCCCAGGATGAAAAGAAAAAGGGCGTGCGCCCCTACCGCCGGCGGCTAAAGCGCCGTTTGCAACCGGAATAGCCATGAACCAGCCGGTGGATCCCCAGGAAAACCAGCTCTTCCGTTTTGCCGACCAGTTGCCCCCGGCCCTGTGGCAGGACCTTAAGGCCCGGCCCCCGGCCGAGGCGGCCGAGGCCGCCGGCGCCGCCTGGCGTAGCGACCACTTCGAGATGTCCATGCTGGGCCGCGACTTCGGCATCGATCCGGAGGGGCAACGCGTCTGGCTCCTGCACGACCCGGAGCACCGCCTGAGCTTTCAGTCCGGCCTGGTCCTGGTCAGCGCCCTGATCCGCGGCCTGGGCGTGCCCCCGGCGGGCCGCATGGTCACCCCCCAGGAGCTGCCCGGCGGCGCCCAGTTCTTTCAGGGGCCGCATGCCATCAACAAGGCCCCCCTGGAGCGCCTCTTTGGGCATGATCCCGCCCTGCTCGTAGAGCGTGCCAACAAAATGGGCGGCCAGGTGAGCGAGGGCGCCGACGCGGCGGTGATGGTGCCGGGCCTGCCCTTGTTGCCCCTCTACGTGCTGCTCTGGGCCGGGGACGAGGAATTCGAGGCCCGGGCGGTGGTGGGCCTGGACGCCCACGCCCATCACCAGTTGGCCCTGGACGGACTCTGGGCCCTGACCAATTTGATGGTCTTCCGCCTTACTGCGGACAAGCATGACTGAAGGCACCGGCGCCTGCGGCATCAATTGCCTCACCTGCGGACTGATGCGCCAGGGCAAGTGCAGCCCCTGCGCCTCTGGTCTGGAGCCCCAGGCCCACAAGAAGCTGGCCGCCCAACTGAGTCTTCTGGGCGGGGTCTGCCCCATACTGCAGTGCGCGGTGCAGAAAAAGATCGCCTATTGCTCGGCGGACTGCGCGGTGTATCCCTGCCATCACTTCAGTTCCGGCCCCTATCCCCTGAGCCAAGGCTATCTGGACATGCAGATCCGGCGGCGCACCACAGCAAGGTCCGGGGAGGCCCCCCAGGCGCCGCCCCGGGGCAAGGACGGCGAAAAGCTGCACTAGCCCCCGGCTGCCTTGGCAGGCCGGGTCGCCTGTGCTAAGTTTGGCATCCTGATAGCGCTAAGCCCGCGTAGCTCAGCTGGATAGAGCAACGGCCTCCTAAGCCGTAGGCCCCGTGTTCGAATCACGGCGCGGGCACCACTCACTCGCAAGGAGTTAGGTTGTATTGACCTGACTCCTATTCTCCCAGCACGTCGGCAATGTGGTCCCTTGGCATTTCCTCCAAAATCACAGCCGCCTGCTCCGATGGTATCTCCTCCACCAGATCGGCAGCCTGGGTTTCAGAAATCTCGCCGATCACATCAGCGGCCTCGCTAGGACTGAGAAGGCTTATACGGCGATGCTGCTCATTCTCAGACAGTCTGGATATCGCCCTGGCAGTCTCTGACGGGCCTAGATCATCTAAGAAATTCTTCAATTCAGCGGTGTCATCCCGGGCGATCAGCTCAGCAAGCCTTTCCCAAGGGGCGTTTAAATCGCTCATCAAAAGCTTCCGCTTATCCTGCCTACCACTGAAGACCGTAAAAATAAGGCAAGATTAAGGAGAGCGTCAGCCACATGATGAGGATCAGAGGCAATCCCACCAGTGCAAAGTCGCTGAATTTGTATTTACCCGCATTCATGAGCAGCAGATTGGTTTTGTATGCCATGGGGGTGGCGTAGCTCAAGTTGGCCCCAAAAAGCACTGCCAACACAAAAGGCTCAGGCGGTTGACCCATTTGCCCGGCGATGGCAATGGCAATGGGGGTGCCTATCACCGCTGTGGCGTTGTTGGACACGATGTTGGTGAGTATGCCCATCAAGAGCATTAGCCCGCTAATTATCAAGGCGGGTGAGGCTTTGCCAGCTAGAAACATGAAAACCTGGGCCAGGTAATCAGCCCCTCCGGTTTTGACCAGGGCCACTCCCAGGGCCAAGCTGGCGACCACGATTAGTATCACTTGGGCGCTCAGAGCAGCGGTGGCGTCGCGCCATCCCAGGCAACCTGAGAAGATCATCAGCATGGCGCCCAGGGGCGCGCTGACGGCGATGGGCATGATATCCAGGGCGGCCGTCACCACGATGCCGCCCATGATAAGCAGAGCCAGCGGTGCCTTGCGGGCAAAGGGCAGGTCAGATGTGGCGTCAAGCACCAGCAGATCCTCCCGCCTTTTTAAGCTGGCAATCTGTTCGCGCTGGCCCTGCACTAAGAGCACGTCTCCGGCGTTAAGCTTAATATCACCCACCTCGTCATGCTCTTTTCCCAGTGGCCTACCCGCGCGATGGATGGCCAGGATGATAATTTTGTAGCGTTCGCCGAAGCGCATCTCGCTTAAAGTTTTCCCGGCCAAAAGCGACCCCTCGGCTATGGCCACTTCGGCAATTTGCTGATCTTCGGCTTTCAAGGGGTGGTCTTCGTCCACCGGACCATTTTCAGGTTCCTCGGAATAAAGAGCGCCCTGCAATATCTTTTCGAACTCCTTGAGACGGTCGGGAGTATCGCTGATAAGCAGATGGTCACCGGCCTTAAGCTGCAAGCTGGGCAAAGGCATCATGAACCGGTTTTGCCCGCGTTTGACACTGGCGATCTTAATGGCGCCATCGGTAAGTTCCCTGGCCTTGGCCAAGGGCTGACCATCGACGGGGCTTCCCTCCAGTATCTCCAGATTGGCGGAAAACACCCTTGGAGAGATGTTCTCCAGCGGCATTTCTCTTTTGGGGATGATGCGGGGCGCCACCTGCCAGAGATATATCAAACCA
>JANQFN010000224.1 GCA_028277825.1 Desulfarculaceae bacterium | reverse complement strand
TGGTGGTCATGCCGGTGTGCACCGGCACCTGCCGGATTTTGCCGTCTTCGCCCATCAGGGTCACCGCGTAGCGGCCGCCGCCCAGGTTTTGCACCGCCTCGATGGGCACCACCAGGGCGTGCGGGGCGGAGAACACCTGCACCTGCAGGTTGGCGGTCATGCCCAAACGCAGCTTTTTGCGCTCCTCGCCGGTCAGCTTGCCGGTGGTGATCCTGACCTTGAAATTGGGTTGCGCGCCGCTGGCGCTGCGCACCGCCTGGGAAGACACCGAGGAGATCTTGCCCTTTAACAACAACCCGGGGAAGGCATAACTGGTGATCAAGACCTTCTGACCGGTCCTGAGCTTGGTGACGTTCAGCTCCCCCACCTGGGTGGTCACCGACAGGCCCTCCAGGTTGCCCAAGGCCACCAGCACCTGGCCCTCGCCGGCCTGCAAACCCTCTTCCACCGCCTTGGCCTGTTTGGCCTGGGCCGCGGTGGGCTTGACCACCACCCCCACCACCGGTGCGGTGACCTTGCTCACCTTGATCTGGCGCTGGAGCTTGGCCAACTTTTGTTCGGCGTTTTCCAGTTGCAGGCGCGCCACCATCACATTGTGTTTGCTTCCTTTGCGTATGGCCGTCTGCAGTTGGTCCTGGGTGGTCTTCAGGCTGAGCTTTTGGTTGGTGACCTGTGCCTGCAGGGAACGGTATTCGTCCAAGGGGATGATGCCCTTTTTGTAAAGCATCTTGGTCTCGGTGAGCTTCTGTTGGGTCTCGTCCAGGCTGTTTCTGGCCTTGATCAGGGCGCGCTGGGCCTGGATCACGGTGTCGCTTTTGGACCAGTTGACCAGCTTATGATAGTTTTCCCTGGCCTTGATCAGGGCCACCTCCGCGTCACGCAGTTTCAACTCCAGTTCCTGGGTGTCCAGGTGGATCAGGGCGTGTCCCTTGCTCACCTTTTGCCCATAGACGAAGTTCTTCTGGAGGATCTTGCCCGCAAAGGGGCTGAGCACGTTGATGGTCTCCAGGGGCTCGATGGCGCCCGACAGCGAGATGGTGGAGCTCAAGGGCTGCGGTCTTACGGTGTAGGTGCGCACCTGGCTGGCGGTCTGTTGGGGCGCCCCACCAAATTCCCGGGCCAGCAAGTTGTTGATTTCAGTACGGTCCCAAACATAAAACCCGGCCAGGGCAAACAGGATGATCACCGCCACCACCGCGATGAAACGCCAACGCCGTCCCCGGGTGAAGTCGCTTTTCAAATCCTGATTGTTCTGTTGGAGCCTCAGGTTCTCCGCGGTCGCCTTCGAGCTCTGGTCGCGCAACTTTTCAAGCTGCTCAAATTTGTCGGTGACGTCGAAAAATTCGGCCAACTGGCCGTCGCTTTTTTCCAGGGGCGAGGTGTCCAGCCAAATATGGCGTTGCCGGCCTTGGCTGTCTTCCAAGGGCAGCACCAAACCGGTGATGGCGCTGCCCTTGTCCAGGGCTCCGGCCAGAGTGCGGTAAAACTCGCGGCCCTGGTCAAGCTCCTCTGAAAAGACCTGTTTGAAGGGCCTGCCCAACACCCGCTCCGGCTCCAGCCCCAACAGACCGCCCGCCGCCTGGTTGCACATCACCACCCGGCCAGCGGCGTCGGTGGCCAGCACCCCGTGGCTCATGCCCTCCAGCAATTCCAGGTAGTTCACTTTTTGTTCGGCCATAAGGTCTTCCCGCTTAAAGCCTGCTCAGGGCCGCCGGTGGATTTTAATCATCCATCACCATCTTAACCGCGGCCGGGCGTTGGGTCTTGAAATCAATCCGCCAGGTGTCCAAGGTGGTGCCCAATATCTGATCCAGCTCCACCAGGGAGTTGAGGTAGGCCACCTCGGCGCTCAACAGGCTGTTTTGGGCGGTGGACAGATCGGTCTGGTAGGTCACCACCTGGAAGTTGCTGGACTTGCCGAACTTGAGCTTTTCCTGCTCAATGGCCAGCTTCTCTCGGGCGAATTTCAGCGCCTGCCGGTTCAAATCCACCTGCTGACGGTTGATCTCCACGGTGCGCAGGGCGTTATCGATGTCGATCTTCAGGTTCTCTTCGGTCTGGGACAAGCTGTTTTGGCTCTGGATCAGGTTGGAGCGCGCCGAAATGAGCTGCTGCTCGCGGCTGAGCTGCTCGGTGCCGTAGAGGGGAATCGACAAATAGAGCCCGGCCCCCCAGTCGTATTCCTGGGTGTCGTCCTGCACGCTGCGCCGGGTGTCGCTGTAGCTGTATTGCAGTTGCAGGCTCAGGTCCCACAATTGGCCGCTTTTGGCCAGGATCAGGGACTGCTTGTTGTTCTCCACCAGAATCTTGGCCTGCAAATAGGCCGGCTGGTTGGCATAGGCCAGGGCCAGGCACTCTTCCCACTGGGGGTGCCGTGAAGGCGGCCGGTACTTTTCCTCCGGCTTGATCTTGGTGTTCTTGTCCATCTTCAAGATCTTCAACAGGCTCAGGCGGGCCTGGTCCCGGGAGTTGAGGGACTGCTGATAGGCGATTTTCATGTTGGCCACGTTGGACAAGGACTGCACCAGGTCGGTCTTGGCCATGCGGCCGGCGGCGATCATGGTCTTGTTTTGGTCCAAAAGCTGCTGGGCGCGCACCAGGGACTGCTTGGCGATCTTCACCTGCTCCACCGCCTGCACATAGGCGCGGTAGGCCTCTATGGTCTGGGTGATGGTGCTGATCAGGGTGGACTTTAGTCCCAGGATGTTCTGCTGCTCGGTGAGGCGGGCCTGGCGCACCGAGGCCATGTTCACGTCTATGCCCGCGCCCCGGAGCAGGGGCTGCCTCAGGGCCGCGGTCCAGGAGCTTGCCGTGCTGTCCTCGGCCTCGTCCTCGGTCTGGTGGATGTTGCCGCTGGTGCGGGCATACTCCCAGGTGAAGGTGAAGTCCGCGCCGGTGGGAATCTTTTCGGTGACGGTGACTCCCGCCCTGCCCACGGTGGAGGTGGTGTCGGTCAGATCCACCACGGTGCCGTCCTTGCGCTGGTTCCTGGCGTCGGAGGTCTTGATGCTCCCGCTTACGTGTATGTTGGGCTTGAACTTGTGCTCAGCCACCTCGAGCTCGAACTTCTGCGCCACCCTTTCCAGATAAGCGTTTTGGATGTCGGTGTTGTCCCGCACCGCCAGAAGAATCGCCTCGGTCAGGTTCATGTCCAAAGGCTTGGGCGGCTGGGGCCGGCTGTTGTCCGCGGCTAATACCAGGGACGCAACGCAGACCAGCAGCAGGGCCAGGGTTGCAATGGGCGCTATTTTGGCGAGCGCTTTCAAGGCTGGCAGTCAAATCCCCAGGTGGCGGCCCGCAGGGGCCGTTTCAAAATCATCAAGCAGTTTAGCCCATACCATCCTTGCAGAAAAGCCCTGTTCATTCAACCTTTTGGGGCTTGATTTCCTTGACCGGCTTCTGTTTGGCCTGCCATTGGCGCATGATGTCCTCAAAGCCCGACACCGGCGCCGGGCCCCTGACCGCCACCCCGGCCACCACAAAAGAAGGCGTGCCGCGCAGGTTGAATTTATCCGCCTCCTCAGCGTCTCGCTTCAAACGTTGGGCCAGAGCGGGGTCGGCCAGGTCCCGGGACAGCCTGCCCTGATCCAGGTCCAGGCCGTTCAGTATCTTTTGCACCGCGGCCATCTTCTCTTTCTTTATCTTATTCTGCTGCTTATAGACCTGGTGATAAAAACGCCAGGCCTTGGCCGGGTCTTGTTTGGCGATGGCCTCGAAATACATCGCCAGGCGCTTGGCCAGGCTGTCGTGGGGGTTGTGCTTCAACAGGACCCGGAACTTGCCGGGATGCTTGGCTAAAAGCTTCTCCAGGTTCTTGGCGCCCGTGGCGCAGGAAGGGCACATGAAGTCCGAGTACTCCACGATGACCAGGGGGGCGTCCGGCGAGCCGTGCCAGGGACGGCCGGGATCAAGCTCCGGCTTGAGGGGGTTGGCCAGGCCCTGGGAAATGCCCTGCTCCCAAAGCTGGCGGCGTTTTATCTTTTCGCCGGCCACCACCAGCTCGTACAGGGCCAGTTTGTCTTTGGCCAGCGCATCCAAGACCAGCTTGGGGTTTTTTTGCAGCAGCGTCTTTATCTGTTCGGGGTCCACCTTCTGGGGCGTCTCTTTGGGCGCCGGCTGACAGCCGCTCAAAGCCAGAATGGCGATCATTATTAAGAGTGCTTTCTTAAACATGATGCTTGTCCTTCCACCGCCCTCGGCGGATCGGTAATATCCTGAATGCCGGCCTGCCTCACGAGCCGTCCTTGGCAAGCGGGGCGCACACCACCCGGTTGCGGCCCAGGCGCTTGGCCTCATACAGGGCCTCATCAGCCCGGTGCAAGAGGTCGTCCACGGTGTCACCTTGTTGAAAATCGGTGGCGCCCAAGGAGATGGTCACCTCCAATCCGTCCGCGGTGCCCTCGAAATCTATCTCCGCCACTGCTTGCCGCATACGCTCGGCCGCGGCCAAGGCCATGGGCAGGGAGGTGCCGGCCAAAACCGCCAGAAACTCCTCGCCGCCGAAGCGGGCAAAGAAGTCCACCTCCCTCAACTCCTGGTTCACCGTGGCCGCCACGGTCTGCAAGACGAAATCGCCCACATGGTGACCGTAATTATCGTTGACCAGTTTGAAATGATCCAGGTCCATGAAACAGACCGTGAAGTTATAGTCGCCCCGGACCGCCAGGGCCTTTTGCCCGGCCAACACCCGCATTATATGCCGCCGGTTCCAGGCCCCGGTCAACTCGTCGGTGATGGCCAGCTTCTCGATCCTGCCCAGGGCCTGGGCCAACTCCTTGTTCTGCCGGCGGGAGGTGCGGCGCAGCTTGCTCAGGTCCGCGCCCAGCAGGGAAAAACTGGCCATGACCAGAGCAAAGCACAACCACTGGATGTACTCCACCCTCATGTTGAGGATCTCCACCTGGGTCTCGGCCAGGGCGAAGAGCACGCTGCCGTAACCCACGATGGCCAGGGCGCAGATGAACATAAAGCCGGCCAGGTGCAACTGAAAGGCGCCGAAGATCATCACCAGCAGATAAAACATCAACAGCACCATGCGCAGTTCGTAGACGAAGTAGGCCGAGATCATGATGCAGATGGTGGCCCAACTCATCTGGTAAAGAGTCAAGCTGGGTTCTTTAAAGTGAAGATTAAACCCGCCAATGATGGCCAGGGGAAAAAGCAGGTGTACCGCCCAGAACAGGGCAAAGAGCAGCATGAATTCCTGGGGTGTGGTGCGGAAAAAATTCCACTGCAAAAACACCCAGCACAGGGCGGTGTGCACCGCGGCCCCGCCCAGGGCCAAAGCGGTTCGCTTGAGGCGCAGCACCTGTTTGGGGTCTTTTAGAGCGGAGATGGTCATACCCAGCTATCAATGAGTTGGCAGTTTGTCGCCCGGCAGAGGAGCGGGGGGCGTCTATCTACATCTGATCCATTTCAACGCCCGACCCTATTATGTCACAAAGCGGCGCAACTCGTTGGCGACCCCGTACAATCTGCCGAGCCTCAAGGCCCGATTAAAAGGTAATCCGCCATTCCAGGCTCAGGGTGAAGTCCGGGCTGCTGGAAGCGATCAGGTCCTCGGCAAAGGACATCATGAGGCGGCTTTTAGGGCCTGTGAGGTACTGCAGGCCCAAAAGCAATTGCAACAGCCCGTTGTCCAGGCCGGCCAAGCCGCTGTCTTTATACAGCGGGGTGGCACCGTTGAGCTGTCCCATCAAGACCAGGTTTTCGGTGCAGGCCCAGCCCAGCGAGGCGCTGGCCGCCAGGGTGTTCTGCACCTCCAAAGGCGCCAACAACTCAGCATTCTGCAGATAAAGGCCCATGGCGTTGGCGTTGAAAGAAAACGCACCCCAGCCCTGGTCAAAGGCCAGGCCCAGGCCAAAGCCGGCGCCGCCGGCGCCCAGGCCCTTGGCCACCTCGCCGCTGGGCAGGGTGGCCTGGGCCAACAGGCTGAGCCCCCGCTTTGCCCGGCGGTCCTCAATCAGAACCCATTGCCCGTAGAGGCGCAGGTCGCCCAGGCCCATCTGATCGCTTTGCTGATTGATCAGGCTCTGTCCGCGATGAGAGGCGCTGTAACGCACCAGGTTTTGGGGCACCTTTTCGCGGCCGGCGTTGGGCAGGCCAAAGGCCCGGTGAAAATCCTCCACAAAGCTGTCCAAGAAACCGCCCCAATAGCCCGCCAAGGGAAGCTCCACACCCAGTTGCAGGCCCTTTTTCAGAACGTAGTCATAGCGTAGCGCCAGGTAGTACACTTCCATGTCCAGGTTAAGGCTGGCGCGGCTGGTGTTCTGCCGGGTAAAAACGCTGGAATAGGCCGTAGTGAGGCGAAAGGATTGGGAGCCGGGCTGGTCCACCCAGGCCGGAGCCGGGCTGAAGGGCAATAAGGCCAGGGCCAGGGGAGATTGGTTGGGCACCCCGAAGGGCGGCGGCGTGGGCGCCTCGGCCCGGGCGGGCGGCGCTGCCCAGCAAATGCCCAGGGCCAGAATCGTCAGCAAAACAACGGCTGGTTTGATTTTGGTTGCTTTGAACTGGTGGCCCATGGCACTCCCGGTGAAAACGGCCCGTCCATATTACACCATAACCGCAGCCAGCTCATTTTATAAAAACCTTGTCAGGCTGCCGGCTAAAATACCAAGATGATCCCTAAGGATGGTGATGTCCATGGATTTAGCTGCCATAGAAAAAACCAGACAATTGCTGGAGCCGGTGGTGTTTGAGACTCCCCTGGCGCCCTCGCCCAATCTGAGCAAGCTGGTGGGTGCCGATCTCTGGCTCAAGCTGGAGAACTTGCAGCGCACCGGCTCTTTCAAGATACGCGGGGCCTATGCCAAGCTGGCCAGGCTGGCCGCCACGCGTCCCGGCGCCGGAGTGGTGGCCGCTTCAGCCGGCAACCACGCCCAGGGGGTGGCGGTTTCGGCCGCCAAGCTGGGGCTCAAGGCCACCATCTTCATGCCCCACGGCGTGTCCCTGTCCAAGCGTGAGGCCACCGCGGCCAGCGGGGCGCAGGTGATCCTGCTGGGCGACAGCGTGGCCCAGGGCCTGGAGGCTGCCCGGGAGCAGACCCCTGAGTTGACCCTGATCCACCCCTACGACGATGAGGAGATAATCCTGGGCCAGGCCAGCCTGGGCCTGGAGGTCTTGGAGCAGTCGCCCGGGATGGAGGCCCTGCTGGTGCCGGTGGGCGGCGGCGGCCTCATCGCCGGGGTGGCCGCGGCGGTCAAGGCCAAGGCCCCGCAGGTGCAGGTGATCGGGGTGGAGCCCCAACGCGCCGCCTGCGCCGGCGCCGCCCTGTTGGAGGGCCAGCCGGTCAGCGTGGAAACCCAGCCCACCCTGGCCGACGGCACCCGCATCAGCCGCCTGGGTGAGCTTACCTACCCCCTGATCGAGAAATACGTGGACCAGGTGGTGCAGGTGTCTGAGGATCACATCTCCCAGGCCATGCTGCTGTTGCTGGAGCGGCGGCGCATCGTGGCCGAGGGCGCCGGCGCTTTGGGCCTGGCCGCCTTTTTGGCTGACGAGGTGCCCCAACTGGCCGGCAAAAAGGTAGTGTTGTTGATTTCAGGCGGCAATGTGGACTCCAACCTTTTGGGCCGCATTATCGACCAGGGTCTGGTGCGCTCGGGGCGCATCTTCCGTTTCTGGGTGGTGCTGCCCGATGTGCCCGGGGCCCTGGCCGGCCTGTTGGGCGAAGTGGCCGGCGCCCAGGCCAACGTGCTGCACATCTCCCACGACCGCCTGGGCAAGGACCTGCCCCCGCACCAGACCCGGGTGCGCCTGGAGATCGAGACCCGGGGATTTGCCCACGCCGAGGAGTTGGCCGCCTGGCTGGGCGAGAGCGGCTATGCCATCGAACCGGCCTGAGACCGGCCCGGCCTTGCCTTTTGCCGCCAGTCTGCTAATCTAGGCCGGATATTTCACGAAGGTTGGGCGACATTTGCGATTCGAGTAGGACTCATCATGGAATTATGAAAAAACTATCTACGATGTTGGGGTACGATTTGTACCCGAGCCCGGCACAGCCAGCCAAGTGTTGGCAAGGCGTCCGGCAAGCGAGAAGCGGAGGCGTAGCCAAAGCTACGTCGAGCTTGGAGCGCAGCCGGCAACATAGCCAGCGCTGGGCTGGCGCAGCCGGACGACCGGCCTTCGTGAAATATCCGGGTTAGGCCGCTCTCAGGATTTGTCCGGTGCGGGCTTGAGCCCCGCCCGGGCCAGGGCCTCGGCGATGTGCAGCACTTCGATAGGCGAATCCCGCTGGTCCAGACCGCCGCTTAATTGCAAGACGCAACCCGGACAGTCGCTCACCAGGATCTCGGCGCCAGTGGCCTCCACCTGATCCAGCTTGTGGCCCAGAATGGCGGCCGACATCTCAGGGAATTCCAGCGAATAAGAGCCGCCGAACCCGCAGCACACCTCTTCGTCGGCGTAAGGCGCGTAGTCATAACCCGCGGCCTGAATCAGGTCGCGGGGGGCCCGATGTACGTCCAAGCCCCGGCAGAGGTGACAGGGCGCATGGTAGGCCAGCTTGGGCCCGGTCTCCCCTTGGGTCGGCTCCACCCCCAACACGTCGTTCATAAATGAACTGAAGTCGATCACCTTGTCGGCCATCTGGCGGGCCTTGGCCGCCAGGCCGGGGTCGCCGGCCAGCAGCTTGGGCAGGTTCTCCTTTAGGTGCGAGCCGCAGGAGGCGCACAGGGTGAGGATGTAATCGTATTTGGCCGGGTCCAGGGCGCCCAGGTTTTGGCGGGCCACCTCCCGGGCGGTGTCTTCCTCGCACATCATCTGGGCGGGCAGACCGCAGCAGGTCTGGGCCAGGGGATAATCCAGTTGCACGCCGCGCCCCTTGACCAGACCGACCAGGGCTTCGGCCTGCTCGGGATAGACGAAATCGATCAGGCAGCCGCCGAACAGGGCCACCCGATGACGCGGGCTGGCCTCAGCGGTGACCAGGGCGGGCCAGCGCTCGCGCAAGGGGCGCCGCGCCACCACCGGCAGGCTGCGGAAGCCGTGCTCCGGCCCGAAGAAACTGGGCAGATGGCGGATCACCTTATCGCCCTTGGCCAGGGGTTTTTGGGCCAGATAGGCGTTGCGCAAAATAAAATGGAACAGCTTGCGGTTTTTGAGCACGTGGGCCAAAAGCTGGTTCTTGGCCGGCCGCCGGGGCTCCTGGTCCAGGATCAGGCCGGCGGTCTTTTTGATCAGCCGGGGCAGGTCGATGCTCGCTGCGCAATTGGCCTTGCAGGCCTGGCAATTGAGGCAATTTTTCACCAGGGCACGGGCGTTTTCGCGGCCGTGGTAGAAGTAGGTCAGGATCAGGCCGATGGCTCCGATGTACACGTGGCCGTAGTTGTGGCCCCCCACCTTGTCGTAGATGGGACAGACGTTGGCGCAGTGGCCGCAGCGGATGCAGCGCAAGGCCTCGCCGAAGACGGGGTCTGCGGCCAGGGCCAGGCGGCCGTTGTCCAGAAACACGAAATGTATTTCCTTTTTGCCCTCTGGCCCGGTGGCGCATTCATTGGCCCCCCTGATCCAGGTCACGTAGTTGCTGATGATCTGGCCCGCCCCGTTGCGGGGCAGGATGCGCACTATCTTCAGGGCGGTATCCAGGTCCGGCACCAGCTTGTCCAGACCGGCCAGGGCCACATGCACCCGCGGCAGGGTGGTGACCAGGCGGGCGTTGCCCTCGTTGGTCACCAGGCCCATGGTGCCGCTGTCGGCAATGGCGAAATTGACCCCGCTGATGCCCATGTCCGCGGACAAATACTCCTGCCTGAGTTGCTCCCGGGCCACCTGCACCAGGCCGGCGATGTCATCCGGGTCGCGGTCTCCGCCGATAACCCGGTTGAAAAGCTCGGCCACCTCCTGGCGGGAGAGATGTATGGCCGGAGCGATCATGTGCGAGGGGCCCTCGCCGCGTAGCTGGATGATCCACTCGCCCAGATCGGTCTCCACCACCTTGAAGCCCTCGCCCTCCAGGTGGGGGTTCAAAAAGGTCTCCTCGCTGGTCATGGACTTGGACTTGACGATCTTTTTGACGCTGGCCTGTTCGGCGATGCCGGCGATGATGCGGTTGGCCTCGGCGGCGGTGGCGGCAAAGTGAACTTGAGCGCCGGCGGCCTCGGCCTGTTCCTTGAACTGGGCGTAGAGTTCCATCAGCCGGGGCAGGGCGGCGTCTTTCATGCGGCCCACTTCGGCGGCCAGGGCCGCAAAATCCATGTTTTCAAAACAGGTGTCGCGCCGCTGGCAGATGATGTCGGTGAAAGTCTCCAGGGTCTTGCCCAGAAACTCATTGCCCAGGGCGTCTTTGAGCTGGGCCCGGTACTGCTTGAGGTCAGACGGCGTGGTCTTCACGAGGCGTCCTCCAACAGCATGACGTGCACCTGGCGGGGTCCGTGGGCCCCCAGGGTGAGCACCATCTCGATGTCGCCGGTGCGGCTGGGCCCGCTTATAAAGGCCAGATAGGCCGGGCCCTTTTTGAACAGGGCGTCCATCTCATCATGCAGGGCCTCCTGGTTGGGCCTGAGGTTGCCCCGGAGCAAGACCGCCACATGCACCTCGGCCAGCATGGTGGCCAGGCGCAGGTCCTCGGAACGCGAATCAATAACCAGAGTGCCGGTCTCAGCTATGCCCCAGTCGGCCTGGGTAAAGCCGCAAAAGATGTTGTCAGCCACCGCGCGCAGATCGGAACTGAACAGCTCCAGCCCGGCCGAGGCGCAGGCCGCCTCGATGGCCGCCAGGTCATCGCCCTCCCAACCCGGTGCGGCCAGGGTGGTCCCGCCCATCTCCAGGGTCAGTTTGACGGCATATTCGACGGCCGCGGCCAGGTCGGGCGCCGGCGCCACGCTGGCAGACAGGCCCTCGGCTCTTTCCGTAAACTCTTCAATAAGGGCAGGTTGGGTCATGATCCATCCTCGTGTGTAAAGCGGCGTCCCATCTTAGCAGAAGCCGGCTGGTTTCTAAAACATACCGGCAAGAATCATTTTTAAAAACGCTTGTCTTGATTTAGTATGGTTTTCTCAGTGAGCACCCCGGGCTAATGAGGAGAGCCATGAGCGCCAAAGCCCTGATCCGCGAATTTGAGGCCATCGTGGGGGCTGAGAACGTCTTCAGCGACGAGGCGGACCTTCTCACCTATTCCTACGACGCCGCCGAGCTGCCCAGCCAGGTCCCGGCCCTGGCGGTGCGGCCCCAGGCAATGGAGCAGTTGGGCCAGGTGAGTGCCCTGTGCAACCAAGAGGGCCTGCCGCTCACGGTGCGCGGCTCGGGCACCAATCTAAGCGGCGGCACCATCCCCCAGCCGGACGGAGTGGTGCTGTTGACCAGCGCCCTGAACCGCATCCGAGAGATCAATGTGCCCGACATGTACGCCGTGGTGGAGCCGGGGGTGATCACCGCCCAGTTCTTCGACGCGGCCCTGGCCCAGGGCCTGTTCTACCCGCCCGACCCGGGCAGCCAGGCGGTGAGCACCCTGGGCGGCAACCTGGCTGAGAACTCCGGCGGTCTGCGCGGGCTCAAATACGGGGTAACCCGGGACTACGTCATGGGCCTGAGCTTTTTCGACACCCAGGGCAACCTGATCAAGACCGGCTCGCGCACCGTCAAATGCGCCACCGGCTACAACCTGGCCGGGCTGATGGTGGGCTCAGAAGGCACCCTGGGCGTGTTCGGCGAGATCATCCTCAAGCTGATCCCGCCGCCGGCCACAGCCAAGGCCATGATGGCAATGTACGACCGGGCCGAGGGCGCCTCGGAAACCGTGGCCGCCATCATCGCCGAGCGCATCCTGCCCGCCACCTTGGAGTTCATGGACAATTTCACCATCCGCACCGTGGAGGACTACAGCCAGGTGGGCCTGCCGGTGGAGGCGGCGGCCATGCTTTTGATCGAGGTGGACGGCCACCCGGCCCAGGTGGAGGAAGAGGCGGCCAAGATCGAGAAGCTCTGCCAGCAGATGGGGGCCACGGAGGTAAAGCTGGCCACCGACGCGGCCCAGCGGGACAAAGTGTGGGAGGCGCGGCGCGCGGCCATCCCCGCCCTGGCCCGGCTGGAGCCCTCCATCGTCTTGGAGGACGCCACCGTGCCCCGCAGCCAGATACCGGCCATGATCAAGGCCCTGGAGGAGATCGGCCAGGAGTTCAAGCTGACCATCGGCACCTTTGGCCACGCCGGCGACGGCAACCTGCACCCCACCATCGTCTTTGACAAGCGCGACCAGGAGCAGGCTGAGCGGGTGACCAAGGCGGTGGACACCATATTCGAGCGCGCCCTGGCCCTGTGCGGCACCCTTTCGGGCGAACACGGTCTGGGCCTGAGAAAAGTGGAGTTTTTGAAAAACGAGGTGGGCCAGGCCAGCGTGGTCTGGTCGCGGCGCCTGAAAGCTGCCCTGGACCCCAAGGGCATCCTCAATCCTGGCAAGGTGATCGGCTGACATGGCCTCGGTGCGCCGCCTGGCCGCCCTGTTCAAGGAACTGGACGACCAACTCATCGCCTGCATGCGCTGCGGCTTCTGCCAGGCGGTGTGTCCGCTCTACAGCCAGACCGGCCGCGAGGCCGACGTGGCCCGGGGCAAGCTGGCCCTGCTGGACGGCCTGGCCGCGGAAATTTTGGACGATCCGGCGGGCGTCAAGGAGCGCCTGGAGCGCTGCCTTTTGTGTGGGTCGTGTGCGGCCAACTGCCCCTCCGGGGTCAAGATCCTGGATATCTTCCTCAAGGCCCGGGCCCTGCTCAGCGGCTATTTGGGCCTGTCGCCAACTAAGAAGCTCATCTTTCGGGGCCTGCTGGCCCGGCCCGCCCTGTTCAACCGGCTCTTGGAAATGGCCCCGCGCTTTGAAGCCATTTTCTCCCGGCCGGTGGACGAGCTGTTGGGCACCTCTTGCTCGCGCCTGGCCTCGCCCCTGGGCGAGCGCCACTTCCGCCGCATGGCCAAGGAGCCTTTCCACCGCCATTTGCCCGAACTCAACACCGAGTCCGGCGCCTCGGGCCTCAAGGCGGCCTATTTCGTGGGCTGCATAACCGACAAGCTCTACCCGGACGTGGGCCGGGCGGCGCTCAAGGTCCTGGAGCATCACGGGGTGGGCGTGAAACTGCCCGCTTTGCAGGCCTGCTGCGGCATTCCGGCCCTGTCCGCCGGCGAGAGCCGCACCTTTGCCCAGCTTCTGGCCCACAATTTGGAGCGCTTCGATCCCGAGGGCTTCGATTATCTGCTCACCGCCTGCGCCACCTGCGCGGCCACCATCAAGAAGATGTGGCCCATCATGGCCGTGGGCTTACCCCCGGAGCAGCAAGAGCAGGTGCGCTTAATCGCGGACCAGACCCGCGAGGTGAGCCAGTTCCTGGTGGAGACCAGTTTGATCAACGGCGAGGCCCCCGCTGACCAGGGAAACGGCAAGGTGGTCACCTATCACGACCCCTGCCATTTGAGCAAATCCCTGGGCGTGGAGCACCAGCCCCGGCGCCTGCTGGCGGCCAACCCGGAGTGGCGGCTGCAGGAGATGGCTGAATCGGACTGGTGCTGCGGCATGGGCGGCAGCTTCAACTTGATGCACTATGAGTTATCTTCGGCCATCGGACGGCGCAAGTTGAACAACATTACCCAAACCGGCTGTTCGGCGGTGGCCACCTCCTGCCCGGCCTGCATGCTGCAGATCAGCGACGCCCTGAGCCAGGCCGGGGAGAAGATCGCGGTGAAGCACGCCTTGGAGATTTACGCGGAGAGCCTCTAGGGCCGTCTCAAAGCGAAATCAAAAGAGGTCGGGAAGGTAAAAAGGGGGTGTTGTCTCCGGCGGCACCCAAAGCATGTAGCCCTGGCCCCGGCCTGCCCCGGAAGTCTGAACAAGGGCGGCATTTGCCGAACCGTGCTTTTCTGAGATCCAACCGCCTGCAAAAGCCATTCGGAGTGTGCGTGGATTACGGGGGGCAAGGTCAGTTGACGCGCGGCCTCACATGGCTTGGCATCCCTCCCTGTCCCCCGTAACAGCTACCGAGTCGCATGCCCAGCCCAACAATCACCGCTTTTTCCCCCTCTTTACCCAACCTCTTTTCTTTTTCCCGGCCACATAAAAAGGGCGGCGCCGGTTTGCGGCACCGCCCTGCTTGGCTAAGTATTTCCGGCCTAGCTCTTGAGTTCCTCCAAATCGGCGTACAGGTCCAGGGTCTGGGGATTGCCCAGGGCGTCCTTGTTCTTGACCTCGCGGCCATGGATCACGTTCCTGACCGCCAACTCCACCTTCTTGCCGCTGATGGT
>JANQFN010000181.1 GCA_028277825.1 Desulfarculaceae bacterium | reverse complement strand
CCCTCTAACACCACCGGTTTTGGGGCCAATAATTCTATCGACTTACTTGATAATTATCGGAAATCGTCAAGCTGAAAGTCAATAGCTTATTGGCTTGTTTTGCAAGTGGTTGCGACATTTTTCGTGGTGTGGCCGGGGGAGCGGAAAGCCCGTGGCGGGGCGGCCGCCCTTGCTGAATCCCGGGGGCTAACAGCAGCTGTTTTTAGACCCGGGCGGGGACAGATCGATGGAACCTTGCACTGGCGCCGGGGTCCGGGCCTGGCCGGTTTCCACCACGCAGCAACAGGAGTCGCCAGAGCGGCCCAGGGCCGAGTTAATCACCGCCTGGGCGCAGCCCACCCCGGAGGCCACCCAGAGGGCGCCGCTGGGGCAGTTGGTCATGCAGGCGCCGCATTCCATGCAGGCGTCGCGCCTGACGATACGCACCCGCTGATCCACCAGGTCCAGCACCCGGTGGGGGCAGACCTGGAGGCAGAGCCCGCAACCCACGCAGGCCTCGGCGTTGGCCCGCAGGGTCACCACGTCTTTTAGGTAAATCATCTCGCCCAAGTCATGCTCCTAGCCAAGAAATATAGCATAGAGCCACAGGCCCAGCCCCAAGGCGGCGGCCCCGATCTGCCAGGGCAGAGCCAGGCGCATTTCTTTTTTCACCCCGGAGAGCGAGGTGTAGTTGGAGGCGCCGGTGAAGTTCATGGCCATGAAAGAACTCAGAGCCGGGATCAAGAGCAGCCAGGCAACCAGTTCCAGAACCGGCCCGGGCCACAGGGCCCACAGCATCGCCCCGGCGGCCAGACCGGGCCACAGGCCCTTGAGGGCAAAGGCCCTGCCCGGCAGCCAGGGCAAAAGCAGCGGCGTGGCCACCGCGCCGGCGGCCAGGGCCAACAGCGCCGCCCAAACCGCCCACAGCCCCTGCTGCCCCAGGGCGGGGGCGAAGCCCGGTCCCTTGACCAGGCCGGCCAGGCCGGCGATCACCAGCAGGGCGGGCAGCAGCCACAAATAGAATTTCAGGGCCCCCACCAGTTCCACCGGGATCAGCACGAAGCGCTCTCCCAGATCGAAGCTGCTGGCGCGCATGGCGTCGGTGGCCTGAAAGCCGGCGGCCACAAAGGCCGGGATGTCGGCCGCCCGGACCGGGCCGAACACCGCCTCGAACCCGCAGAGTTTTTTGAGCTGATAGGCGGCGATGCCGGGTGCGGCCAGTTGGGGCAGGATAAGACGGCGGTGGCCAACCACCTGATCCAGCTTGCTCTGAGTTACGCGCTTGGCCACCTCGGCCGTGCCCAGGGTGCCCTTGCCCGCCGCGCACCATACATTGATGCCCTCGCTTTCAGTCACCAGCAACCAGGCGTCGAAGCCGGTGAGCGCGGCGCGCAGGTGGTCAAAGGTGAGCTTGTAGTTGGCGCTCACCAACACCGGAGAGGCCGGGCCGGGGTTGTTCAGGGCGTAGAGGCCCGGCGCCACCCGGTAGTCCGAGCGGCCCACCCCCCAGCGCACTCGGGCCGCGCCCAGGCGGTCGTTGAATTTGAGATCCGAGCCCACCCGGGGCACCGGACCGGCCGGGGTGGCCAGGGTGCCCAGCACAAAGGGCTGCTTAGCGGGTTCCCCGCCCGGGGAGCCGGTGCTGCATCAGGTGGAGCCGCCTTGGGGGGCGGTCCCCGCCCCGGGCAACTCCTGCAAGGTTGGTAGTTGCTCAGCCATGATTCCTTCAGCGGATTATACCCCATCTTATAAGCCGGCATCCCCAGTGCCAACCCAAATCAATAAACCGTTGAACTCAGCGTCTTTGCTTGACAAATCACCTTTGGTCCAGGAATATGTCATAATAGACTCAAGTGAGTGAAGCTCTCGCCCGGGAAAGGCCCATCCTGGGCAAGAGTCTGGCTGGGAGCCCTGCCGCCCCGGCCCGGGCGCAGTGTGGAGCGCCGAAAGGGCCACGTCTTAAAATCGGACCTTTGAGGCGGACCCCTGGCCTTATAACCAAAGGACAGGGGCTTTTGTTTTGGCCCCGGGAGTGTCGATGAAGCCTCCTAGACAAATAGCGGTTGTCCTTTTCAGCGCCTGCCTGTTGCTGGCCCTGGCCGGCGACACCAGCGCGGTACCCACCGCCGCCACCGTGGAACGAGAGGCCCGGCAGACGGTCGATACCCAGCGCCAGAGCCAAAAGATCGTGGACGCCTGGAGTGTGCAGCGGGGCCAGTTGGCTGACCGGGCCGAGGCCCTGCAAAAGGAGTTGAAGCTCCTTGAGCGCCAGCGCCAAAAGGCCGAAGCGTATCTGGCCAGCCAGCAGGCCAAGGTGGCCGAGCTGCAGCGCCGCCTGGCCGAGATCGCCCGCATCCGTGAAGGCCTGGAGCCGCTGTTGGACCAGACCCTGGCCCGTTTGCAGGACTTCGTGGCCGCCGACCTGCCCTTCTTGTCCGCGGAGCGGGCCCAGCGTCTGGCCGACCTGAAGGGGGTGTTGGACGACTACGACGCCAGCCTGTCCAAAAAGACCCGGCGCCTCTTGGAGGCCCTGGCCATCGAGGCCCGCTACGGCGCTCGCGTGGCGGTGAGCGAGGCCGAGTTGGAGCTGGACGGCGGCACCCGGCGGGTGAAGCTTTTGCGTCTGGGCCGTTTGGGCCTGTTCGCCCTGGACAGCCAGGGCCGCAAGGCCTGGCGTTATGACCCGGCAAGCAAAAAATTTGTGGCCCTTGACGGCCACGCCCGTGAGCTTAACCAGGCGGCCGAGATCGCCCAGCGCCGCCGGGTGGTGAGCCTGGTGGAGCTGCCGGTGGGCAAGGCCCCGGCCCCGGAGGTCAAGCCATGAGGCGGCTTCCGGCCATGACGGCTCTTTTGGCCCTGGCCGCGCTGACGTTTGCCGCGCCGGCTCAGGCGGTCAAATTCGACCAGGCCGCCGGCGAGGTGAACCAGGCCCTGAAGCAGGCCCAGCAGGACCAGGCCCGCACCAAGGCGGAGGTGGCCCGGGAACGGAATGAACTCAGGGAGCGGGTGCGCCAGTTGAAAAAGCACATCAGCGCCGAGAAGGCCCGCATCCAGGGGGTGCGCGCCCAGTTGGCCCTGGCCAGCCGGCAGAAGGCCCAGCTCAGCCAGCGCCTGGCCGCCGAGGGCAGCGACTTGAAGGAGCTGGCCGGCCAGGTGCGCGCCGCGGCGCGGGATCTTCTGGCCATGGCCGAGCGTTCGCCGGCCACCGCCGAGGACCCGGGCCGCCTGGCCAAACTGCGGCCCTATCTGAGCAAGAGCCGCTTCCCCGGCCTGGCCGACATCGCGGCCCTGGTGGAGCTTTACTTCGGTGAGATGACCGCCGGCGGCCAGATCAAGCGGCGCCAGGGCAAGCTGGTGAACCGGGCGGGCAAGGAGGTCAGCGCCGAGATCCTGCGCCTGGGCCCCTTCACCACCCTCTACCGGGTAAACGGCGAGGTGGGCTTCGCCACCCTGGGCCCGGGCACCGGCCGGCTTTTGGCCATCGCCGGCCGGCCCGGCTGGGGCACCCGCCGGGGCATCGAGAAATATCTGGACGGCGAAAGCGAGGCCGTGGCCCTGGACATCAGCGGCGGCGGGGCTCTCAGGCAACTCTCCCGGCGCGACACCCTGTGGGAACAGTTGCAATCCGGCGGCCCCCTGATCTGGCCCATCCTGCTGGTGGGCCTGGTGGCCCTGGTCCTGATCGTGGAGCGGCTGTTGTTCCTGCGCAAAGTCAGGGCCAACACCGACGAAATGATGGTGGCCGTGGCCGATATGGTGGCCGCCGGTGATTTTGCCGGGGCCTTGGCCGCGGCCGAGGCCCAGCCGGGCCGCCCCACCAGCAACGTGATCCAGGCGGGCCTGAGCCTGAGGGACAACTCCAGCGAGGTGATCGAGAGCGGCCTGTCCGAAGCCATGCTCCGCGAGCTGCCCCGTCTGGAGCGCTTCCTGACGGTGCTCAAGGTGCTGGCCGCGGTGGCCCCCCTGTTGGGTCTGTTGGGCACCGTCACCGGCATGATCAACACCTTCCAGGTGATCACCGTGTTCGGCACCGGCGATCCGAGGCTCATGGCCGGGGGCATCAGCGAGGCCCTGGTCACCACCCAGTTGGGCCTGGCCGTGGCCATCCCCATCCTGGTGGCCGCCGCCCTGTTGAGCCGCCGGGCCCAGCGCATCGCCTCGGACATGGAGGAAAAGGCGGTGGCGCTCTCGGCGGCGCTGATCAAGGCGGGGAGCTGACTTGGATACCTTGAACACAGCTTGGGATTTCATCCTGGCCGGCGGGCCGGTGATGTGGCCCCTGTTGGCGGTCTCTCTGTGGCTGTGGTTTTTGGTCCTGTTCAAAGCGGCCTATCTGCTCAAGATCCGTGGCGAGCGCCTGGGCCTGCAAGAGGCGGTGGCTTGCCTCTTGGGCCACCGCGCCCCCCGGGTGGAAGGCCCTAAAAGCGCCGCCCTGGCTTATTTCCTGAACCTGCCCGGCCGCGGGCCCCTGGTGGACACCCGGTTGTGGCAGGTGGCGGTGCGCCGCCAGGCACCGGGGCTGTGGCGCCATTTGGACACCATCCTGGTGCTGGCCGCGGTGGCCCCCTTGTTGGGCCTGTTGGGTACGGTCAGCGGCATGATCGAGACCTTCTCGGTGATCGGCGAGTACGGCACCGGCAATGCCCAGGCCATGGCCGCCGGCATCCGCCAGGCCCTGATCACCACCGAGACCGGGCTGTTGGTGGCCATCCCCGGCCTGTTCGCGGGCTACGTGCTGCGCCGCCAGGTGCGAAAGCAGCAACAGGGTTTGGCCGGCTTCGCCCAGGTGGTTACCCGCTGGCTGCGCTCCCACCAGGAGGCGGCCACATGCTGAGGCTTCGGGGCAGGCTGGGCAATTTGGACGGCAACCGGGCCGAGGAGCCGGAGCTGAACATGGCGCCCTTGATCGACATGGTCTTCATCCTGCTGATCTTCTTTTTGGTCACCACCACCTTCGTGCGCGAGGCCGGGGTGGAGGTTCAGCGGCCCCAGGCCGCCACCGCCGCCACTAAGGCCAAGGGTGCGTTGATGATCGCCCTGGCTGCCGACGGGCGCATCTACATCGAGCGCCGCCAGGTGGACCTGCGTTCGGTGCGGGGCTTGGTGGAGCGCTTCTTGGCCGAGGATCCCGAGGGCGCGGTGATCATCGCCGCCGACAAAAAGACCCTCACCGGGCGCACCATCGCCGTCTTGGACCAGTGCCGCCTGGCCGGAGCCCGCGACGTGGCGGTGGCCGCCAAGAAGCAAGGGACGTGACCTCCCATGCCCTAAACGGCCGCCTCAGCGGCGGCAATCTGTGGCTGGCCCTGGCCGGGGCCCTGGCCCTGAACCTGGTCATCTTCGGGGCGGCCTCGTTTCTGTTGCAGGGCGAACTCCAGCGGCCCCAACTGGAGCCCTACCGGATCTCGGCCTTTCTGCCCCCGCCGCCACCGCCGCCGCCCCGGGAAGAGGAAAAGCCGCCACCGCCGCCGCCGCCCAAGCCCCTGAAGCTGGAAAAACTAAAAACCGCGCCCCTGCCCCGGGCCCGGCCCCGACTGGACATGCCCCAGTTGGAGTTGGAGCTGGCCCCGGGCCTGAGCCTGGGCCCGGCCCTGGCCCCGCCGGGACCGCCGCCGCTGCCCCCCGGCCCCACTGAGCGCGAACCCATGATCCGCTCCCAGGTTCCCCCGCCCTACCCCTATTTGGCCCGGCGGCGGGGCATCCAGGGCGCGGTGACGGTGCGCTTTCTGGTGGACACCCAGGGCGTGGTGCGGCGGCTGTCCATAATCAAGGCCGAGCCCGAGGGGGTGTTCGAGGAGTCGGTCTTAAAAACCGTGCCCCGCTGGCGCTTCGCGCCGGGCATCCGAGAAGGTAAACCGGCCGGCACCTGGGTGGAGACCGTGATCCGCTTCAAGCTGGACAAACAATGAGACACCCGATCTGCATAACGGCCTTGGCCGTCATGTTGGCTCTGGCCGCACCGGCGGTGGCCAAAGGGCCGCAGTGCCCCTCCGCACCCAAGATGAGCCGCGCCATTCACCAGGCCCTGTACCGGGCCCAGCAAAAGATGGCCCAGAAAGACCTGACCGCTGCGGCCAAGGAACTGGCCCAGTTCGCCCAAGGGCGCGAAGGTCATCATCAGCTTTCCTTTTTGCAGGGGGTCCTGGCCTATCAGGCTGAGGACAAGACAACCGCCGCCGAGCACTTCGCCCGGGCGGTGCAGCTCTATCCCTGCTTCGTGCCCGGCCTGAGAAACCTGGCCCTGATGCGCTTCGAGCAGGGCCGGCCCAAGGAGGCCGCCGGGCTGGCCTACCAGGCCTACCAGCTGAGCAAGCCGCCCCAGCCGGCCCTTTTGTACGAGGCCGCGGCCTTCCGCCTGGCCGCCGGCCAACCAGCCCAGGCCCTTCCCTGGCTCAAGACCCTGGCCGCCCTGCCCCAACCCAAAAAACAGTGGCTCAGCGCCCTTTTGCAGGCCCATCTCAGCCTCAAGCAATACAAACCGGCCCGCAAGGTCTTGGACCGCTTGCTGACCGCCTACCCCGGCCAAGCCCGTTTCTGGCGTCTGGCCGCCAGCCTGGCCGCCCGCCGGGGCCGCTACGCCCAGGCCGCCGCCGCCCTGGAGGTGGCCTATCGCCTGGAACCGCCCGGGCCTTCGGGCTGGAAGCAACTGGGCGAACTCTACAGCGCCGCCGGGGTGCCACTCATGGCGGCCCGCTACTATGAGAGGGCCTGGGGTCCGGACATAAAAGAGCCCAAGCGCCTGGACCGGCTGGCCCGGGTCTATTTGCAGGGGAACTATCCCGACCGCGCCCTCAAATGGGCGCATCGGGCGGTGAAGGCTAAGCCCAGCGCCAAGCGCTGGGCCCTGGTGGGGCGCATCGAACTGGCTCAAAAGCGTTATGGGAAAGCATATGCGGCCTATGAAAAAGCCACCAAGCTGGAGGACAAGAAGGGCCGCCACAGCCTGATGGCCGGCTACGCCGCCTGGCAACAGGAGCGCCTGGAGCAGGCGCAGCGCTCCTTTAGCCGCGCCCTGAAGCTGGCCCCGGCGGGGAGCGGCACCGCCCGGGACGCCGCCCGGGCGCTCAAGAACATCCGCGCCCTGCAAGAGGCCGTCCGCCGGGAGCGGACCCAGAATAGCGGCTGATCAGCCGGTCTCCTGTTTGAACTTGTCGTCGTGATAGGTCATGGCGATGGCCTGGAACTCACCCTCTAAGTGCAAGAAGGCCTCCACCAGGGCGGGGTCGAAGTGGCTGCCGCGGCCCTCGGTGATGATCCCCCGCGCCTTGGCATGGCTGAAGGCCCCCTTGTAGACCCGCCGGCAGATCAGGGCGTCGTACACGTCGGCCAGGGCCATCAGCCGCCCCGAAAGGGGTATCTCCTCCCCGGACAAGCCCTGGGGATAGCCGCTGCCGTCCCACTTCTCGTGGTGGCTGTAGGCGATCTCGGCGGCCAGGGACATGAAGGAGGTCTCGCCCAGGATCCGGGCCGCACCCATGAGGGCGTCGCGGCCCAGGGTGGTGTGGGTCTGCATCACCGCCCACTCTTCCGCGTCCAGCTTTGCGGGCTTCAGCAAAATGGCGTCAGGCACCCCCACCTTGCCCACGTCGTGCAGGGGCGCGCACTTGTAGAGCAACTCTATGGTGTCCGCATCCAGGTAGTCGGCGTACACCCCCCGGGCGGCCAGTTCCTGGGCCAGGGCCCGGACGTAGCCCTGGGTCCTGAGGATGTGGCCGCCGGTCTCCAGGTCGCGGGTCTCGGCCAGGGAGGCCAGGGAGAGGATGGCCGCGTCCTGGGTGCGCTGCAATTCGGCGTGCTCAGCGGCCAGGGCGGCGATCATCAGGTTGGTGCCCGCGGCCATGCGGCCGAACTCGTCATCGCTGGTCACCGGGATGTGACAGGCCAGATCGCCGCCGGCCACCGCGGCCAGCACTCGGTTCTGGCGCCCGAAGAACAGCTTGAGGTTCAACGAAAAGCTGACGATCAGGTTCAGGGCCAAGGCCAGAAAGGCGGCGGTGACGAACACCATCTCGATCATTATCGACTTGAGCGCCGTCAAAGGATTGACCACCTCGTCACTCATCCAGCCCAGGTCGCGGGCCACCAGCAGGGAGACGATAGCGGCGGCGAACACCGCGCAGAAGCCGGTGGCCAGCATGAACTTGAGGGTCAGGGGCATGTAGGAGCCGTCCAGCACCAGGTCGGCGCCCAAACGGCCCATCTCCGCCGCCACCCGGCGTTCACGCTCCAGGGCCAGATCGGTGGCCGCGAAGAAGCCCAGGGTGGTGCAGCCCAGCACCACCTTGAGCCCGCTCTCCCAGGGGAAGCCCCAGGCCCACAGGTCATAGGCGAACAACGCCCAACCCAGGATGAAAAACAGGCCGAACTCCAGGAGCCACTGGCGCTCCACCCAGCGCCCGTAGGGAGTGCAGTTTAGCAAAGGCCCCAAAAGAACCAAACGCAGGCCAAAGGCCAGGGCAAAGGCCAGGGCCATCTGCAGCGCCCAATAGGACAGGGGCAGGGTGGTGATGAAGGGGCAGACCTGGCCGCCGTAAATGGTCATCAGGGCAGCGGAGAACAGGTAAAGGGCCAGGGAGCGAGCCAGGCTCTTGACCGGCCCCGGTGCGGTTTGGGGCATGGGGTCCATGCATAAGAGTTTAGCAAGCCCGGACCCGATGACGTCAACAAACACCTGGGCTTGCGCCGCCCGCCGGCTTGGCTTAGATTGTGGGCTCACCACGACTTAGCAGGAGCCGCCCATGGACGCGATCATCTCCCGGACCGGCCAGGTGGTGGAGGATTTCCACATCCTGGGGCACCAGGGCAACCCGGTGTTTCTCTTGGACGGTCCTCAACCGGTGCTGTTCGAGGCCGGCTTTTCCTGCCTCACCCGCCTCTATCTGCAGGACGCCCGCGCCGTGTTGGGCCGGCGCTCGCCGGACATGCTGTTTCTGACCCACTCCCACTTCGACCACTGCGGTGGCGCCGCCTGGTTTCTGGAGGAGTTTCCCGGCTTGAAAATCCTGGCCGCGCCCAAGGCCCAGGCAGTGCTGGCCCGGCCCAACGCGCTGAAGCTGATCGCCGAGTTGAACCAGGCGGCGGCCCAGGTGATGGCCCGGGTCACCGGCGGCCTGTCCGGCGACAAGCCCTTCAAGCCCTTTGTGGTGGCCGGAACCGTGGATGAGGGCGATGAGTTGGAATTGGGCCCCGATCTCACCCTCAAGGTGTTGGCCACGCCGGGGCACACTTGGGACAGCCTGAGCTACTACATTCCCCAAAAGAAGATTCTCATCGCCAGCGAAGCGGCGGGCACCGGCCTCATCGGCGGCACCATCACCACAGAGTTCTTGGTGGACTATGAAGCCTACGTAGCAGGCATTGAGCGCCTGTCTAAGTTGGAGGTGGAGGTGTTGTGCCAGGGGCATCACCAGGTCTACCTGGGGCAAGCCGCCCACGACTTTTTGGGCCGCAGCCTGGCCGCGGCCCGGGAGTTCAAGAACTGGGTGCTGGCGCTTTTGCAGCAGGAAAGCGGCGATGTGGAGCGGGTGGTCACGCTGGTCAAGGCGGCGGAATATGACTCGCGCACCGGGCCCCGCCAACCCCTGCCCGCCTATCTGCTAAACGTCACCGCGCGGGTGAACCATTTGGCCCAGGTGGCGGGATACCTGGGGGAGCCGGATTAGGTTCGACGCTCAATGCCATAGGGAAACACTCCGACGCCACAAGTGAAGAGTTGGCAAGGGGACGAGATTGTAAGTTGGGTTGTGCGTAACGAAATCCAAGGACTGGATTTGCTGGGTTGCGGGGCAAAAGCTCCTAACCAACCTACTTCGCTGACACCGCTCTCTTATTTTTCAAGCAGAGATTGCTTCGTCGCTTGCGCTCCTCGCAACGACACTTTTTTTTAACAAAGAATTTTGTCGTTGCGAGGAGGGCCGTCAGGCCCGACGAAGCAATCTCTGCTCGAAAGAACGAGTTTGGGAAGGGGAAAAGGGTTGTTAGAAAAACGGTCCCAGCTAGCCGAGAAAATATAGGCATAGCTGTCATCGCCAGGAGCATCCTGGCAAAGGATGTGGCGTGGCGGTCTTCGACTTACCCCCTGCGGAGCGCCACGGGAAAGGGAAGGTTGCCACGGGCCGGCGGGGAGGCCTTGCCGGTCTCTGCAAACCTTTTGGCCGCCGTCCCTCGCAATGACCACTATTGGTTTGGATTACCTCTTTTTCCTACCTGCCCCCAAAGCCCCAACTTAACTTTTACGCATGGCATTGAAAGGCCCAGGGCATCTTTATTCCCACCTGCCTCAGGCCTTGGCCGCTTCGGCTTTCCGATCCGCCTTGGCCTGCTTTTTCCCGGCGCGCCGCTCCAGATAGCCCTCCAGGAGGTCCCACATCACCGGCACCACGATGATGGTCAAGAAAGTGGCGGTGCACAGGCCGGTGACAAAGGTGTTGGCCATGGTGCCCCAGACGATGGAGTACTCGGGGAAGCCCACCGCCATGGGCAACAGGCCCAGGGAGGTGGTGACCGTGGTCAACAGGATGGGCCTGAGGCGAATGTTCACCGCCTGCAACAGGGCCTGGCGCCGGGGCAGGCCGCTGCGCTTGCGTCGGTTCAAAAACTCCATCAGCACCAGGGCGTCGTTGACCACCACCCCGGCCACGCCCACGGTGGCCACGAAGGAGTTCACCGTAAACAGGGTCTGGGTGAAGAACTTACCGAAGATCACCCCGATCAGGGCGAAGCTCACCGCGCCGATGATGATCAGCGGCTGTAAATAGGATTTGAACTGGGTGGCCAGGATCAGATAGATCAACAACAGCGCCACGCCGAAGGCGTAGATCAGGGACACGAAGGACTTGCGGGTGGACTCGAACTCGCCGGCGAAGTTGAGTGTGGCCCCGGGGTAACGGTCGCTGATCTTTTCATAGAAGGCCTTGACCCGGTTGACCACCGCCGGGGTGGACAGCGCCGCGCCGGGGTCCAGGTTGCCGGTGATGGTAACCGATCGTTCGCCCTGATAGCGGTTTACCTGGCCGCTGCCCATGTAGACCTGGGGCCGGGTCAGGTCCTGCAGGCGCACCGGCCCGGAGGGATGCTCCAACAGGGGCACCTCCAGGGCCTGCTCCGGGGTCTTGACAAAGGCCGGGTCCAGCTTCACCTTCAAATCCACGTCCTCGTCCACCAGGCGGTAGGTGCCGGTGTAGCGGCCGTTGAGCACGCTGCCGGCCAAGCGCACCACCTGGGCCGGGGTAACCTGATATTCGGCGGCCCGCTCCGGTATCACCTGGAAGCGGAAGATGCGGCTGGGCTGGCCCAGGTTGTCGGCCACGTCGATCACCGAGTTTTTCAGCTCCGGCGCGCTGGACAAAAAGGCCTTGGCCTCCATGGCCAGGGCGTCCACCGCCTTGGGGTTGGGACCCACCGCCCGCACGTTGATGTCCTTGCCGGTGGGCGGCCCGTCCTTTTCGGGCCGCACGGTGATCTTGACTCCGCCGGTGGCAAAGGGCTTGAGGCGCTCCCGCACCCAGGCGATGTGCTTGACCGGGTCATTGTCCGGGGCGTCGGCGAATTGGCGGTCGCTTTTGGCGGGCAGGGTCACATAGACATAGCCCAGGTTGGAGCCGAAGACCGGCTCGTAGTCCTCGTTGATGTAGAAGCCGGCCACCGCCGCCGCCGAGCGGGCCATGCCCGGCCCGTCGGCCATGATCGCCCGGGAGAGCTTTTTAAGCTCCTTCTGGGTATGCTCGATGGGCGCGGTGATGGGCAATTCCACCTGCACGTAATACAGCGAATAGTCATCGGGGAAGAACTTCACCTTGATCAGCTGCATCTTGCCCGAGGCGCTGACCCCGGCGATGAAGATGGCGGCCACGAACATCACCGCCACCAAGAGGAGAGTCAGGGCCCGGTGCTTGAGCGACCAGGTCAAAAGCACCCGGGTGGCCGCCCGGCAGCCGCGCATGACAAAGCCCTCGCCGGTGAAATCCATGCTCTCTTCGTCGATGTGGGCCTTGAGCTTTTTGGGACCCCAGTCCTTGAAGTGCAGGGGCAGGATGAACAGGCACTCGAACACCGATGCCGCGATGGCGAAGCTCACCGCCTTGGGGATCAGGGCGAAAAACTCGCCGGTGGAGCCGGTCATGATCAGCATGGGCAAGAAGGCGGCCACCGTGGTTGAGGTGGCGCTGATCACCGGCCAGAACACCTCGCTGGTGCCCTTGACCACCGCCTCGTCGATGGTCTCGCCGGACTGGTAGTGGCGGTAGATGTTCTCCACCACCACGATGGCGTCGTCGACGATAATGCCCGAGACCAACACGAAGCAGAACAGGGTGATCTCATTTAAGGAGTTGCCCGTGATCCACATGAAGATCATGGTGAGCAGAAACGAGAAGGGAATGCCCACGGTGGTGATCAAGGCACTCCTGAAACCCATGAAGTAGGTGATGACCCCGAAGACCAAAAGGATACCCACCAGCAGGTTGGAGCCCATGGTGTCCATGGCGTCTTCGATCTTGACCGTGGAGTCCTGGGTCAAAACCAGCTTGACCCCCTCGCGCTCCAGCAGCGGGGCGTATTGGGCCACCACCCGCTCAACGTCCTCCACGATGGACAGGGCGTTGCCCTCCTGGGTCTTGATCACCTGCAGGGTCACGCAGTCCTGGCCGTTGACCGAGGTGAGCACGTAGGCGTCACGGTAGTCCAGCTTGGCTTGGCTGGCCAGGTCGCGGATGCGCACGAAGCTGCCGTCGGAGTCGGTGCGCACGATGGCGTCCAGTACCTGCTGGCGGGAGCGGTAGCGCTCATCGGCCTTGATGACGAACTCGCCGCCGGGGGTGGTGAAGTCGCCGGCGGGGATGGCCAGCCCGCTCTGGCCCAGGGCGTTGGCCGCCTGGTCGAAGGTCACCCCGTAACGGCTCAGCTTGGCCGGGTCCAGGAGCACGTGGAACTCGCGGGTGCGTTCGCCCTGCAGCTTGACTTCGCGCACCCCGGGCAGCTGCCGGAGCACGATCTTGAGCTGCTTGGCCATCAGGCTCAGCGCCCGGTTGCTGCGCTCCCCCACCAGGTTGACCGCCACCGCCGGCAGCCAGTCGTTGACGTCGATGGCGTTGAAGCGGGGCGGGTCCACCTCCGGGGGCAGCTCGTCCATGATGCCCAGCACCTTGAAGCGGATCTCGTCCAGGCCCGCCTTATAGTCGGTGTCGTCGATGAACTTGACCACCACGCTGGAGCGCTGGCGGTAGCTGGTGGAGCGGATGAACTCCACGTTGGCCAAGTCGTCCAGGGCCTCTTCCACTTCGCGGGTGACCAAGGCCTCCACCTCGGCCGGGCTGGCCCCGGGGTAGAGGGTCTCGATGAAGACCTTGCCGATTTGGACGTTGGGATAGCGCTCCACCGGCAGGGAGAACAGGGCGAAGGCCCCCACCACCATCAGCACCACGAACAGCAGGTTGACCAGGACGGTCTGGGCCAGGGTGAAGCGGACCAGTCGCTGCATGGCGGGGCTATCTCACGCCGGAGGCGATAAAGCGCATGCCGGCCTTGACTTGAGGCGAGGAGATGCGCAGGGTGCCGCCGGGGCCGGGACCCAGGAGCACCACGCGCACCTGCTTGCCCTCCGGGGTGGTGAGCCAATGCTCCTGGTAGCGCTCGGCCACCGCCGCCGGCGGCAAGAGCACCGCCCCGGAGGGATCGGGCACCGCCAACTGGAACTCCACGCGCAGGCCTCCCCAGCGCTCGCTGAGCCCCTTGTCCAGTTCCAGATCCACCGCGATCTTGCGGGTGCGGGGGTCGAAGCCCGGAGACTGGCGCTCCAGCCTGGCCTCCAGGGTGAGGCCGTGATCGGGCATGAACACCTTCAGCGGCTTGGGCGCGCTTTTGAGAAGCTGGTATTGACGGGGATCCAGGGCCAGGGGCACCAACAGGGTGCGGTAGTCGCCCAACAACGCCACCGGGGTGCCCAGGTTGACCCACTGCCCCGGCTCCACCTGGCGCTTGATCACCATCCAGCCCGGCGGAGCCTTGATGGTGCGGCGGTCCAGGCGCTCGGCCAAGACCTTGCGCTGGGTCTTGGTGGCCTCCAGTTGCAGGTTGGCCTGGGCCAGGTCCTCTTCCAGGCGGTCCAGCTTGGAGGGCGCTTCGGATTTTTTGTTGACCAGCCGGCGATAGCGCGAGGCCTCCTTGTCCAGATAGGCCACCCGGCTTTTCAGCCGCTTCTGCTCCACCTGGTTGGACTCCAACTCCAGCTTGATAAAGGTGCTGTCCAAGACCGCGAAGATCCCGTTGGCGCCGATGGTGTCGCCCACGTCGTAGAGCACCTCGGTGCAGCGGCCGGCGGCCTCGCTGACCAGGTTTAGCTTGGCCCGGGCCCGGGTGAAGCCGGTGAGGGTCAGCATCCGCTGGGCGGGCTGGGCGGTGAACACCTGGCGCTGGCCTTTGGGTTTGTCTGCGGCCCAAACCGGGCCGGCGGCCAGGCAGCAGGCCAGGGCGATAATTACGAGTAAGGGTCTAAACGCAGCCACGGGCAGCCTCGAAAAAAATTACCGATTAGCCCCGGACGGGGCTCCGGGGCGGCTGTTTTCACTTCTTAACACCATAAACCCCGGCATTGGGTCTGGACAAGCCCCCTGCACGCAACTAATCAATCGATCCACAGGTCTGGACAGGAGCCCGGGCTTGGAGGACAATGCAGCCGGTCGCGGCGGATAACGAAACGCCGGGCCGGGGAGTGAAACATTGGGCCGCCACACTATCGAGCCGGGGGGATTCATCCAGCGCCTGGGTCCGCTTCTGTTCCTCACCGCCCTGTTCTTTTTGAACTTCACCACGCGCATTTCCTTTGCGCCGCTTTTGCCCAACATAGAGGCGGACCTGGGGCTGAGCCACGCCCAGGCCGGCGGCCTGTTTCTGTTCCTCTCCCTGGGCTACTTCGTGGCCATCTTGTGCAACGGCTTCGTCAGTCAGCGCCTGACCCACCGGCGCACCGTCATCATCTCGGCGGTGAGCCTGGGCCTGGTGGTGATGCTGGCCTCGCAGGTGCCGGGCCGCTGGGGTGTCACCGTGGGCTGCGTCTGCCTGGGCCTGGCCGCTGGGCTCTACCTGCCCTCGGCCATGGCCAGCCTCACCGCCCTGATAAAACCCGGCGACTGGGGCCGGGCCCTGGCGGTGCACGAGATGGCCCCCAACCTGGGCTTCGTGGCCGCGCCCCTGGTGGCCGAGCTGCTCTTGGAAGGCCTGTCCTGGCGTGGGGTGCTGGCCCTTTTGGGGGCCGGCTCGCTCTTGGCCGGGCTGGCTTACGCCCGCTGGGGCAAGGGCGGCGACTTCCCCGGCCAGGCCCCCAACCCCCGAGCCGTGGGCCGGCTTATCCGTCTGCCCAACCTCTGGTTGATGGTGGGGCTGTTCGCCCTGGGCATCTCCTGCACTCTGGGCATCTTCACCATGCTGCCCCTGTATCTGATCACCGAGCGGGGCTGGGAGCAGGGCTGGGCTAACCTGCTCTTGTCCCTGTCGCGGGTCCTGTGCCTGGTGGTGACCCTGTTCGCCGGCTGGGCCTATGACCGCCTGGGGGCGCGGCCCACCCTGATCGCCACCTTTTTGAGCGCCGGCGCCGCCTCCATCGGCCTGGGCCTGGCCAGCGGCGACTGGCTGGTGGTGCTGTTGTTTGTGCAACCCACCCTGGGGGCCTGCTTCTTCCCGGCCGGCTTCGCCACCTTGAGCGCGGCGGTGCCGGCCGACCTGCGCGGTCTGGCCATCAGCCTGTGCACCCCGCCGGCCTTCTTCATAGGCAGCGGGGTGATCCCGGCCTTCATCGGCCTGCTGGGCGAGCACTACACCTTTGGCGCGGCCATCACCGTCTGCGGTGTGCTGATCGCCGGCGGGGCCGGCCTGGTGCTGTTGTTAAGATTGCCGGCCCGGAGCTGAGAGGGCTTGGCAAGAGCCCCGGCTTGTGCTGTGATGGCCCTGCTGAGAACAAATCAAGGAGCAAGGACATGGACCCCCAGCGACCCAGCGCCCTGGAGCTGACCCGGCAACTGATCCAGATCGACTCCTGCAACCCGCCCGGCGGCGAGGCCTCGGTGGCGGAGCTTATCTCGCCCCTGTTGGCCGAGGCCGGCTTTGAGCTGACCACCGACGAGTTCGCCCCGGGACGCCCCAGCCTGATCGCCCGCCAAAGCTGGGGCGAGGGCCCGCCCCTGTGTTTCTCGGGCCATTTGGACACGGTGCCCCTGGGCGGCGAGTCCTGGCGCTTTAATCCCTTTGGCGCCGACATCGCCGAGGGCAAGCTCTACGGCCGGGGGGCCAGCGACATGAAAAGCGGCATCGCCGCCATGGTGGTGGCCGCCCGCGCCCTGGCCGCGGCGGGGCCTTCCCGCGCCGGGCTGGTCTTGGCCCTTTCCGCCGCCGAGGAGACCGGCTGCGAGGGGGCCTTCCACCTGGCCGAGCGCCCCCAGCTGCTGGGCGGGGCCACGGCGGTGTTGGTGGGTGAGCCCACCGCCAACCGGCCCCAGTTGGGCCACAAGGGGGCCCTGTGGCTGAAGCTGGCCTGGCAGGGCAAGGCGGCCCACGGCTCCATGCCGCATTTGGGCGACAACGCCATCCTCAAGGCGGCGCGGGGGGCCCTGACCCTGCAGGAGCACGATTTCAAGGTGCCCCCTCACCCGCACCTGGGCGAAACCACCTTGAACCTGGGCACCATCAGCGGCGGGCACAAGGTCAACATCGTGCCCGATGCGGCCGAGATCCAGGTGGACCTGCGCACCCTGCCCGGCCAGGGCCACGACGAGACGGCAGCGGCCGTGGCCGCGTTGTTGCCCGAGGCGCAGATAGAGCGGCTCAAGGATGCCGAAGCCATTTGGAGCCAGCCCGACGATCCCTGGGTGGCCTCGGTGTTTGAGGTGGCCGCCAAGCACCTGGGCGAGACCCCTCAGCCGGCCGGGGCCGCCTATTTCACCGACGGCTCCGCCCTCAAGGGGGCCCTGGGCGGCGCGCCCACGGTGCTGTTGGGTCCGGGTCAGGCCGAGTGCGCCCACATTGCCGACGAGTGGTGCTGGGCCGAAGACATCCAGACAGCCGCTGACATCTATCTGGACGTAGCCCGCGCCTGGTGTGACTTTTAGATCACGGAACAAGTTCCTGCCTTGTACCGGCCTTTGGGGCTGGGTTAACATCGAATAAGTCAGTTGCACACCTGCGGCCTTTCGGGGCCGCCTGAGACCTTTTAAGGTCAGGAGAGGGGTTGATCATGGATTGGTACGAAGATTTTCCGGTGCTGTTGATCGCCGACCAGTTGGCCGCTTCGGATTCGGTGGCCGCCGCCCTGGACTCGCTGGTGAGCGAGTTGGAGCTTTTGGAGTTCGAGGTGCTGGAATCGCCCAGCCTGGCCGACGGCAGGCAGTTGTTCGCCGCCCGGCCCGACATCGGCTGCGTGCTGGTGGACTGGGACTTCTGCGCCAGCGGGGGAGCCAAGCCGGCGGACATCGTGGACCTGTTCCACTACATCAAGGCGCGCAACGCCCAGGTGCCGGTGTACGTGCTCACCGAGCGCCTCTCGGTGGAGGACATCCCCCTGGAGGTGGCCCAGCTGATGCACGGCTACATCTGGATCACCGAGGACACCTCCGACTTCATCGCCGGCCGCATCGAGGAGGTGGTGGAGCACTACGCCGAGCGCATCATGCCGCCGTTTTTCAAGGAACTGGTGGAGTATTCCGAGGAATACAAGTACGCCTGGCACACCCCGGGCCACACCGGCGGCACCGCCTTTTTGAAGTCGCCGGTGGGCCGGGTTTTCTTCAACTTCTACGGCGAGAACACTCTGCGCTCCGACCTCTCGGTCAGCGTGCCCGAGTTGGGCTCCTTGATGGAGCACAGCGGGGTGACCGGCGAGGCCGAAGCCAACGCGGCCCAGGCCTTCAAGGCCGACCAGACCTATTTCGTGACCAACGGCACCTCCACGGCCAACAAGATAATCCTCTGCGGCCGGGTGACGCCGGGCGACGTGGTGCTGGTGGATAGAAACTGCCACAAATCCATGATGTACGGGTTGATCGCCACTCGGGCGCTGCCGGTGTACTTGAACCCCACGCGCAACTACCAGGGCATCATCGGACCCATCCCCAACAAGGAGTTCTCCAAGGCCTCGGTGGCCAAGCGCCTCAAGGAAAACCCCTTGACCAAGGGCAAGAAGCCGGCAGACGTGGTGCACACCGTGGTGACCAACTCCACCTATGACGGAGTGCTCTACCAGGCGGGCATGGTGGCCCGGGGGCTGAAGGGCTCCACCGGCGGCCTGCACTTCGACGAGGCCTGGTACGCCTACGCCGCCTTCCACCCCATCTACGACGGCCGCTACGCCACCTTTGACCACCAGGGCATCAAAGACGGGCCGGTGCTGTTCGCCAGCCAGAGCACTCACAAGCTGTTGGCCTGCTTCAGCCAGGGCTCCATGGTGCACGTCAAGGACCGCCACATCTCAGACCCCAAACGCAAGGTGGACCCGGACCGCTTCAACGAGGCCTTCATGATGCACACCTCCACCAGCCCCCAGTACAGCATCGTGGGCAGCCTGGACGTGGCCACCGCCATGATGCAGGACGGCCGGGGCGAGGTCTTGATGAGCGAGTGCATCGAGGAGGCGGTGTCCTTCCGCAAAAAACTTACGGACCTCAACCAGGAGCTCAAGAAAAAGGGCGAATGGTTCTTCAGTTGCTGGCAGCCCGAGGCGGGCAAGGGCAAGAAAAAATTCGCCCAACTGCCCGACGACGAGCTGGCCGGCCAGGCCAAGTACTGGGAGCTGGAGCCGGGGGCGGCCTGGCACGGATTTTCCGGCCTGGCCAAGGGACAGGCCATGCTGGACCCGATCAAGGTGACCATCGTGGCCCCGGGCATCAACGCCAACGGCTCCATGGCCAAGACCGGTATCCCGGGACCCTTGGTCTCCAGCTTCCTGGAGGCCGACGGCATCGTGCCCGAGAAGACCAACATCTACTCCTTTTTGATGCTGTTCTCCATGGGCGTGACCAAGGGCAAGTCCGGCTCGCTGATCTCGGCCCTGTTCGAGTTCAAGCGGGCCTATGACTCCAACCGGTCCCTGACCACCGTGTTCCCCGGCCTGGTCGACCAGTACCCGGAGCGTTACGCCGGCATGGGACTAAAAGACCTGGCTCAGGAGATGCACGACCACTACAAGGCCAAGGACATGGCCCGCATCGTCAGAAAGGTGTTCGACGTGGTGCCCGCCCCGGCCATGGTGCCCGCCGAGGCCTTTGACGCGGTGATCAAGGGCGAGGTGGAACTCTTGCCTCTGGATGAGATGGCCGGACGGGTGGCGGCGGTGATGGTGGTGCCCTATCCGCCCGGGATTCCCATCATCATGCCCGGCGAGCGCTTTGACAAGCCCTCCCAGGTAATCATCGACTATTTGAAGATGATGGAGGACTTCGACGGCTCCTTCCCCGGTTTTGAGAGCGAGAACCACGGGGTGGAGGTCAAGACCATAGACGGCCAGCTCAAGTATCACGTCTACTGCGTCAACGAGTAGGAGAACCACATGCTAAAACGCCTCATGGCCGCCGGCGCCTGGCTGGTCCTGGCCCTGGCGATTTTGATCGCCGGGCCGGCGGCCGCCGGAGGTGACTTCAGCTTCATCGCCTTCGGCGACAGTCGGGGCCACTACTACCTGCCCGGCGGCGAGGCCGACCAGGCGGCCATGATGGCGATGTTCCCCAAGAAAAAACCCTATTACAAGGTCAAGTTCCACTTCGATCCCGTGAGCAAGCAACTGGCCTGGGCCTACATCAAGCCCAAGAAGCACAAGCCGGCCATGATCATCACCTATGCCAACGGCTGGCCCCAACTCCTGCGCGAACCGGTGGAGAGCGTGGAGCGGGTGGTGATGCGCGACGCCGGACGGCGCTGGGTTTTTGACATGGTGGCCAGCCAGATGCAGACCGCCGTGGCCACTGGCTCCGGGCCCAGCTTCGCCCTGCACACCGGCGACGTGGTGGTCTGGGGCGGCCAGGGCAACACCCTGGGCACCAGCCCCTATTGGCAGCGCTTCAAGCTGCAGCTTCTGGACAAGCTGCCGCCGGTGACCCCGGCCCTGGGCCTGCCCTGCCGCCTGCTCTTGGCCATCGGTAACCACGAACTCTACGGCGACCCAGACATCAACGGCATCATCACCACCCTGCCCTGCATGCAAAAGCTGGGCTTTTCGCGAAAGAAGCGCATCTATTCCTTCGTGCACAAGGGATGCCGCTTCATCATGCTGGACACGGGGAAGCGCAAGGGCAAGAACTGGTGGAGCGCCTGCTGCCCGCCCAGGGAGGAGCAATTCGTGCAGCTGGAGAAGTGGCTGCAGCAGGCGGTGGCTGAAAAGGCCCGTCAGGTGTTCGTGGCCTTCCACATGCCGGTGTGGTGCAAGGGGGGACGCGGCGGCATGCCCGCCCGCGAAAGCCCCCATCCCATCCTGGCCCGCTACGCGGACAAGCTGTCCATTACGGTGTTCAACGGTGACGTGCACACCACCGAGGCCTACGTGGTGGACGGAGTGCGCTATCTGGTCCTGGGCGGGGCCGGGGCGCCCCAAAAACTGGCCACACCCAAACCCAAGCCTGGCTACCCCGAGGAACTGTACTGGCAGGGCGCCCGCCGGGTGGAGGAGTACAACTACGCCATCGTCAAGGTCAGCGGCAAGGGGCTTTCCGTGAAGCTGCACCGCTTCCGGCCCGGTCAGGCCCAGGCGCCCTTCGCCCTGGTGGACATCTTCCAATAATCGGAGGTGGCCGGAGCTTGTCCGGCATGCCAGCCATGCTTATCTTCTTGTCAAGACAAGGAACCTGAACAAGGAGGTCAGCCATGGCAACCTTCAAGTATAAGGACGCGGTTCTGGCCTGGGAGCCGGACAAGGGCTATCGCAACCTGGTAACCAGCGAGTGGGAGATGTCGCCCATTGACGCGGTGTCGGGCTATGTGGACCAGTTGCCCGCAGAACGCGAGGACTTCATAACCCTGGCCATGCGGGTGCAGGACTTCTGGCTGGCCCACTCCGCCGAAGGCGCCGGCGTGGAGGGTTTCGAGGAGGTGGTCTTCGAATCCTAGCCCGGATATTTCATGAAGGTTGGGCAGCATTTGCGATTCGAGTAGGATTCATCATGGAATTATGAAAAACCATCTACGATGTCGGGGTACGATTTGTACCCGAGCCCGGCACAGCCAGCCAAGTGTTGGCAAGGCGTCCGGCAAGCGAGAAGCGGAGGCGTAGCCAAGGCTACGTCGAGCTTGGAGCGCAGCCGGCAACACCGCCAGCGCTTGGCTGGCGCAGCCGGACGGCCGGCCTTCGTGAAATATCCGGGCTAACCCCAGGCGGCGCTGAGTTGCCCCCAGGCGAAGATGGCGAAATAGCCTCCGAAGAAAAGCATGAAGGCCGCGCAAAAGCCCACCAGCACCTTGTAGGCCAGGTCATTGATGAAGCGCCGACCCTTGGCCACGATCACAGACACGAACAGATACCAGACCAGGTCCGAGCTTATGTGCCCCACGTAGAAGATGGCCAGCCCCCACCAGCCCAGTGGGCTGTCCAGGGCCATGGCCACCAGGGAGAGCCCCACCGTGGCCCACCACAGGGACCAATAGGGATTGGCCAGGCTCAAGAGAAAACCGTCGCGCACCGGCCCGGCTGTGTTGGTCTTGCCCTCGTGCAAATCCAGGGTCAGGCCGGGCAGGGCCTTGAACATGCCCAGGGCCATCCACAACAGAATTATGGCCCCCACCCCGCCCACGACACCGCCCACGCTGGGCTTGGTCAGGATGGGCCCCAGGCCCAGGACCAGGGCCAGAAGCAGGGCCGCCTCCAGAATGGCGTGGCCCAACACCACCAGGGGCCCGGCCTTGATCCCCTGACGGGCGGCGTGGGTCACGGTCACGGCCAAGACCGGTCCGGGCATCACCGCGCCAGACAGGCCGATGATGAAGGCGGTGGCCAATAGCCCCCAAGCGGTGAGGCTGGCCGGGTCGGGCAGTCCCTGCATACTCGCTAGATCCTCTTAGTAGTATTTGCACCCCGGCAAATGAATCTTGGCCACCCCGAAGATGGGGCATTCACAATCAGTGGTAGCCGGCGCACAGCCGCCGATGTTGATTGGGGCCGCTTCGGCCGGGTCCGTACAGTCAGGGCACTTGCCCGGCTTGTCCACCGTGGTCCCGCACTCTTGGCACTTGTAGGCGATCAAGTTCCAGGGGTCTTTCATAGCACGCCCCGGTTGCCGCCCTTCATGGGCGGCGCCTGATAAAAGGCCAAGTAAGCCTGCACCGAGCTGTAGATGTCCGCCTTGTGGCTGATCTCGAAAGGCGAGTGCATGGAGAGCATGGGCGGGCCCACGTCGATGATGTCCATGCCGTATACGGCCAAGTGCTTGGCAATGGTGCCGCCGCCGCCCTCGTCGATCTTGCCCATGCCCGCCGCCTGCCAAATCACCTTGGCCTTGTCCCACACCCCCCTGAGCCAGGCCACGTATTCCGCGTCCGCGTCGCTGGCCGCGTACTTGCCGCCGTGGCCAGTGTATTTGGTCAGACAGACCCCATAGCCCAAATAGGCCGCGTTGCGCTTCTCATGCACCTCGGGGTAGTCCGGGTCATAAGCCGCGTTCACGTCAGCCGAAAGCATCTGACTGGCGGCCAGGGTGCGGCTTATTGAAAGATAATCTGCCTCCTGGCCGGCCGCTTGCAACAGCAGCGCCGTCAAATGCTCCACAAACCGGCTCTGGGCGCTGGTGGCGCCCTCGGAGCCGATTTCTTCTTTATCGAAGAACAGGGCCACCGAGGTCACCGCCGGGTCCTTGACGTCCAGGATAGCCTCCAGGGCGCCAAAGGCGCTGGCCCGGTCGTCCTGGCCATAGCCGCCCACCATGCTGCGGTCAAGACCCACGTCGCGGGCAGCACCCGCGGGCACCAACTCCAACTCGGCGCTGATTAGGTCGTTTTCCTTGATGCCAAAGCGCTTGTTCAACTCCTGCAGGATGGCCAGCTTCACCTTGCCCGCGGCTTCGCCCGCATCCAGCGGCAGGGTGCCCAGCAAAAGGTTCATGCGCTCGGCCTCCACCGCCTCGTTGAGCTTTTTCTGGCCCTGACTGCGCCGGCTGAGATGAGGGAGCAGATCCAACACGCTGAACACCGGGTCATCCGGGCCGTCGCCCAGATGCACCTCCACCTTTTTGCCCTCAGCGGTGACCACCACCCCGTGAATGGCCAAAGGCCGGGCCAGCCACTGATATTTCTTGATGCCCCCATAGTAGTGGGTCTTCAGATAGACCAGCTCCTGCTCTTCATAGAGCGGGTGCATCTTCAAATCCAAACGGGGCGCGTCAATGTGGGCCCCCAGCAAGCGCATACCGTTGTCCAGGGGCCTTCGGCCCAAAACGGCCAGGGCGATCAGCTTGCCCTTGAACTCCAGATAAAAGCGCTTGCCCGTGGCCCCGGGCTTGAGCTGCCTGAAGCCCTTCCTGCGGGCGGCCTTTTTGATGGCCTGCACCGCCATGCGCTCGGTCTTGGCCTGGTCCAAAAAGGTCTTGTACTTATCACCCAGGGCCATGATCTCCTTGCGCTGGACGGGCTTGGCCTCTTCCCAAACGTTATTGCGCTTAAGGCTCAACTCGTCGTTCAGTTCCTTGAACTTCTTTTTGCTCAGTTTGGCCATGTCGGCTCCAACCTAGCCCGGATGTTTTGCGAAGGTCGGGCGGTCTTAAAGGCCCGGCTAGAAAACATCGGGTTAATGCATAATCAAATTACAAACATTATGACACAGATTGTGTCTCAGCCCGGCTTAGCCAGCCGCCGGCAAACAAGGGGCCTGGCAAGCGAAGGCCATAGGCGTAGCTAAAACTACGTCGAGGCCTGAGCGCAG
>JANQFN010000124.1 GCA_028277825.1 Desulfarculaceae bacterium | reverse complement strand
CAGGATACGGTCCACCACCTCATCCACCTCGCCCTCGCTCATGGGCGCCTCCGGCTCGGGGGCTTCTTTGACCTCGCTCCGGCCCCAGTCGCCGAAGATCTTATCCATATCCACCTGGGCGTAAGTGGTTTCGATGACCTCAGCGTCCGGGTTCAGCTCATCCAGCACCTTTTTGATGTCAGCCAACTGCTCCGGCGTGGCCTGGTCCACCTTGTTGATGATGAACAGGTCGCTGGCCGCTATCTGCTCCTCCACCGCGTTGAAGGTCTTGTAATGGTCCAGGAAATAGCCGGCGTCGATCAGGCAGAACTTGTTCTGCAGGTTGAAGCGCCCCTGAAAGATGGGGGTGGTCATGTCCCGGTCCATGTCCGCCGGGTTGGCCACCCCCGAAGCCTCGATCAACAGCACGTCGGGCTCCAGGGTGAAAGCGATGCGGTGCAGGGCCTTGATGTAGTCGCCCTTGACGCAGGAACAGAAGATGGAGCCCCGGCTGATCTCCACCAGCTCCAGCTCCGGGTCCTCGATCAGGACCCCGTCGATGCCCTCCTCGCCGAACTCGTTCATCAGCACCATGAATTTGACGCCCGCGGGCACCTCGTTTAGAAGACGGTTCAGGAAGGTGGTCTTGCCCGCCCCCAGAAACCCGGAGATGAGATACACGTCGATAACCGGCTGGCTCATAGGGTTACTCCCCAAAAAATTTCTAGGCCCGGCACTTGTCCAGCGGGGCCAATATTGCTTCCGGCTCCAGGCGCCAGCCCACAAAGGCCAGGCGGCTGGGCCCTGTAAAATCCCCGGCCTCCCAGGTGGGCCGGCGATAGGTGTAGTTCAAGGTCAGGGGGCCATCGTCGGTGTGTACGAAACCTTTGACCCGAAACAGCTCCCAGGGCAGGCCGGCCAGGTACTCCTCCAGGCAGGCCCGGCTGAGGGGCTCTTGGCTCTCAAAGGAAAAGGAGACGAACTCGTCGCCGCTGGCCGGGCGGTGGTCAGGCCCCGGCGCCAAAGTGGTGATCTCGGTCAGGTCCATCAGACCGGCCTCCGTCCCGCTGGGCCTGAGGCCGTGTCCCTGGGGCGCCAGGATCAGGCCGCGCTCCACCGCGCACTGCACCACCGGCAGGGTGAGAGCGCCCGGGTTGATTTCGCTCAACTCGACGGTCATGCCCTCCACCTGGTCGGCCTCCACCAGGTCGGTCTTATTTAAGAGCACTAGGTCGCCGGCCTTGATCTGGTTCTCGTAGAAGGGCCCGAAGACCTCGCGCATGCCGAACG
>JANQFN010000139.1 GCA_028277825.1 Desulfarculaceae bacterium | reverse complement strand
TCCCGGGGAGTCCGTTCATCATCCGGGTTCAAGATCAGGGTCTGTTTGGGGTCGACTTTGAAATCCATTATTCACTTCTCCAAGCAGGGCTGAAAATTTTTGAGGCAAACATCCGCCGCCATCTTACTCAATAGGCGATGAACACCGCAATCGGGTTGAGGTGCGGCAAGGAAGAGGAGGTGGCTAAAGGATTGTATATGTTTCAAGGGGCGGGGTATGGGCAGCCACGCAACCCGCAGCACAATCGCGTAATTCAGGCAGGCGGCGAGGCTGCACTGCATGGATGCCCGCTGCACCCCGATCCAAACCAGCATAGGATGCTGCAGACGTCACTGAGGAGTATTTATTTCAGTCTTACAGAAACACGAGCCAACAAAAAATTGGTTTTCCCTTTATCTGCTTCTTTGATGCTTTTGCCGGGATTCGGTGGCATTGGAAGTCGCCAGCAACTTGCTGGTCAGGTGACCAGTAAACATCGACCCGGGAGGGCCGCGGCTAAAAAAATGGCAGCCCCGCCGGAAGGCTGCCTTGCAAACGGTGTCTGGCTGCCGATCAGGTCAGGCCGGCGATCTCCTTGCCATAGTCTTGGGCCATGACGGTGCCGCCTTCCAGCACCGCGGACTTCAGGCGCAAACAGTCGCCGCCCATGTTCATCTTGAAGATGTGTTTCATGGTCTCAAAAATGCGGGGCGGCGCTTCTCCGCTCCAGCCGTAGGAGCCAAAGGAGCCGCCGCACTTGCCCTCCAGGTCGGCGTTCTCAGCGGTAAAAAGCAGTTGTTTCATGGAAGGCATCATCTCACCGTGATAGGTGGCCGAGCCGAACAAATAGGCGTCATAGCCCTCCAGGTCGCCGGGCTCCTTGACCTCGCTGGCGTTTTTCAGCTCAACATCCAAGCCGCCCATGCGCAGCCCCTCGGCGATCAGGTCGGCTATCTTTTTGGTGTTGCCCCCCCGGGTGGCGTATACGATCAATGCCTTGGCCATGTTCTCCCCTCTTAAAAAATCCCGGCCCGGCTCAAGAGGCCCGGGCCTGTTCCACTATGGTCCGCCCCAGTTCACCGGCCTGCTCCATGACTTGCGCGTCGTCCTTGGCCTCGTTGCGGGCCTCGATTCCCTTGAGCATCAGGCCGGGCTCGTACTCCATGTCCAGGGCGTCGAAGAAGTAGCGCGCGGTGAGGTCCATGCAATCAAACATGCGCGGGCCCTTGGTGGCGCCCACCGCGATGAGATAGCCTGTGCCCGATTCATAGGTTTTGCGTTCCTTGGGTGTGAGTTTTTTCAGAAGTCGCTCCGACCAGCAGGCCTGGCTGCGGTCGATCAGGGCCTTGCACTGGGCAGGCACCCCGTAAAAAAACACCGGTGCGGAAAGCACTATGGCCTCGGCCTCCTTGAGCAGGGGATAAACCGCCTGCATGCCGTCATCCACCACGCACTCGCCGGTTTTGTCGCAGCCGCCGCATTCCAAACAGCCCGACATCTTCAGGTCGCGGCAATAGATGGTCTCGACTTCCGCCCCCGCCTCCCGGGCCGCCTCCAAAGTGGCGTCCAACAGGACATCGCTGTTGCCGCCCTTGCGAGGGCTGCCGTAGATTCCCAGGATTATCATTTATAAATACCTAGCCCAGCCGGTCGTCCTGGCCGGGGCCCGAACAGTCAGGGGTGTAGCAAGTGACGTCCACGAAATCGCATTTCTCGTGGCAGGAGGGGCACTCCTCGGGCGGGGTCTGGGCCTGAAAGGTGTAGCCGCATTCAGTGCACTTCCAGGTCATGTCCGGAATCTGATTCATCTCATCTCTCTTTCGCTTGGAAAATGGGGCAATATGAGCTCCAGGCGCCTGACCTGGTGCGCAATTCAATTATAAAGCACCGCCAGCCGGCTTGGCTAGGAATGCTCCTCCCTCACCGAGCCCGGGCCGGCCAGGGGCCGGAAACTCTTTTTGCTGGCCCCGCAGACCTTGCATTTGTAGTCCTCGGGCACGTCGGTCCAACAGGTGCCCTTGTCCACCTTGCCCTTTTTGCAGCCCTTGTCCGGGTTGTATATGTAGCCGCAATTGGTTCCTTGGCACTGATACATTTCCTCGGGATTGGCCATGGTATTTCCTCGCCTTTTTACTTGGAATTGCCTAAACAACTCCCCACCTGATAATTATTACTATTAAAAATAGTACGCTTTTGGCAGGTCCTGTCAACCTGAAAAAGTTTTTCCCTCTAATTTTAGGGCATTGCACACCTAAAGCCTGCAAAAACCTTATATACAATTTTTATATATATGAATAAACGATATTTATCGAACTTATCAATATTTATTAAAAGAAATCATCGCTAGAACCTTTGACTTTTCCCCTGGGCAACGCTAGTATTTTTATCAGTAACCATTGTCTTTTAAGTCCTGATAAGTCAATCACAATTTACTTTCTTTCGGAGAAGGAAATCATGTTCCGCACGCTATCCCCCAAACCCCTCATGGCGCTGGCGGCCGCCGCGCTAATGGCGGCTGTGCTGTTCTTGCCCCAGGCGGCCTCGGCCAAGGTGATCGCGCACAAAAAGTGCATGAAATGCCACGCCGAGATCAAGGACCAGGAAAACATGGTGGCCGGAGACTTCCAGAGCCGCTCCAACAAGGCCAAGTCTATTTCTGTCTTGGTGGGCAAGGGCAAAAACGTCATCGTCAAGTTCACCAAGGACACCACGGTGGAGAACGTCCCCTCCATCAAGAAGCTCAAGAAGCCCATCCCGGTGCAGGTGACCTACGTCAAAAAAGGCAACGACCTGGTGGCCACCGAGATCGTGGCCAAGCCCAAGATCGAGGTGCCCGAGGACAAAATGGTGGGCGTTAAGGAACTGGCCGCCCTGGTGGCCAAGGGCCCGGACAAGGGCAACTTCATGCTGATCGACTCGCGCCCGCCCATCCGCTACTTCGAGGGCCACATCCCGGGCGCGGTGATGATGCCCTTCCCCAAGATGCCCGACATGATGGGCAAGCTGCCCAAGGACAAGAACACGCCGTTGATCTTCTACTGTGGGGGCTTCAGATGAGTGCTCTCGCCTCTTGCCGCCAGGTTGGCGGAAAAAAACGGCTACAAAAACGTGCGCGTGTTCCACGCCGGCATGCCCGCCTGGAAAAAGGCCGGCCTGCCCGCCCTTACCACTAACCAGTTCCTCAAAAAGCGCCTGGGCTACGTGGTGGTGATCGACACCCGCGGCCCCAAGGCAGCCAAGGCCGGCCACATCCAGGGCGCGGTGGCCATGCCCCTGGACCAGGTGATCAGCCAGCGCGAACAGTTCCCCCTGGATAAGAAGGCCTATCTGATCTTCTATTCCGACGGAACCGACATCGACAAGCTCAAGAAGGTCACCAAGCAGGTGGCCGGCTGGGGCTACAAGAACGTGTTCATCTTAGACGGCGGCTACCAGGGCTGGCTGGGCGCCAAAGGCCCCATCCAGAAGGACATGGTCCGCACCAAGATCTTTTATCTGCCCCGGCCCCACCCGGGTGAGATCACCGGCGATGAGTTCATGAATATCGTGAACAACAAACCGCAAGACAAGCTGGTCCTGGACGTGCGCACCAAGGCCGAGACCGCTGGCGGCATGCTGCCCGGCGCGGTCAACATCCCGGTGGACGAGCTGTCCGAGCGGATCAAGGAATTGCCCAAGGACAAGGAGATCGTGACCCACTGCCGCACCGGCCTGCGCGCGGAGATGGGCTACAACATCCTGCGCAACGCCGGCTACAACGCCCGCTTCCTCAACGACAAGGTGGCCATTCTGCAGGACCGCATCTTCTGCTGCTTCAAGTAGCCCGCGCTTATAACCAACCAGACAGGGAGCCGCCTGCGGGCGGCTCCCTTTTTCATACGGGGAAAGACCCTCTAGTTGCCCGGAGGCTTCAAGAAGGCCGGTAAGGGAAAGTCTTCATTGCTGCGGTACTTCCTGTCGTAATTTTCTCCCCCACCCGGCCTTCGCCTCCCGTCGCTGTTGGCAAGACTATAGTTTTCTGGTGGCTGGAGTGGCTTGTTTTTAACGTCACCAAAAATCGCCCATCCCCAGATACGGCCATTTGTCCGGTACATCAAAAGACGCTTGTTGGAATCAAAAGGATGTTTGAAACCAGACGGAGAGGTCTCCTTGCTGCCGTCTTCGTCGACATCAAGCGGCACAGTTCTAAAGTGATAGTAGATCACTCCCTGGTGCACCACCTCATTTTTGTCAGGAACGAAGGTGGGCGCAAGATGGTTGAAGTCACCGGCCTCCCAGGCCAGGGCGTCTTCGGAGCCCACGCTCAGCCTCAACAGCGCCGCAACGGCAATCACGGCCACCACGGCGACCGCCATGCTGGCCAGCCTGTTCCTGTTTCCTCAATGGATTATCACTGAAAAACGCCCCGCCACCAAACTCCCCCTACCTGCCATTCCGTTTTGGTTCCGCCGGACAGGCGGGCGGGCGCCTCCTGAACGCATCTTTACTTTCTTGGGTTCTGCCCCAATAGCGTTCATTCCAGCCTCTCAAAAACGTCTCAAAACAAACTTTATAATTTTGCATTAATAACAAAGTTATAAAATATAAAAAAACTTAAATAGCTTTAATACACTAATTTAGGATAGGTGTTTTTGTGTTTCCCAGGAATGGTTATTTTTATTGGCACAAAGTAATTCCCTGTCCTAAATTAGGGTATTTAATATATTGAAATGCCTTATATTTTTACATTGCATAAATTGGCCTTCCTGAATAACTCTCTGAAATTTTTTTTAAAAAACAAATTTGGAGGTATTGCAATTTAATTTTCCCATCCCGCATACTTTTAATGATGGCAGGAAACTGTACCGTTGTTGCGGCCGGACTTTGGCGCCGCCTTTTAGTTGCACAAACGGCGCCCAGGGAGCGATGGGGAGTTTATGTCTGAATCCACTGGCAGCAAGATCTGGCAGTCCAAGGGGGTAAAAGCAATCTTCTTCATCGTGGTGGGCCTGATCATCGCCTTCCCGGTCTTCAGCATCTCCTATTACACCATGTACCGCACCTCCACGCCGGAGTTCTGTTCCTCGTGCCACGAAATCCAGGACGCTTACAACGACTGGAAGACCTCCAGCCACGCCACTAATAAAAAAGGCGTCGTGGCCGTATGCATGGACTGCCATTTGCCCCCGCCGCATGACACCTTTGACTTCTTCTACGCCAAGACCTTCCACGGCATAAAAGACGTGGTCAAGCATTTCGTGGGCGGCCCCTACGACCGTCAGAAGGCCCGTGAGCAGGCCTGGGCCACCATCAAAAACGAAAACTGCCTCAAGTGCCATCAGAACATCCTTTACATGCCCTACAAGCGCGGGGCCATGCTGGCCCACCGCTCGGTGATTTACGCCCGGCCCGGGTATGAAAAGTCGTGTTTCGATTGCCACAAGCCCTTGGTGCACAAGCCCAAGCCGCTTTACAGCTACGGAAGTTAACAGGCATTACGCTTTTATATAGGTTGAGGTTAATTTCAAAAGGAGGGATCAGGGGATGAGAAAAATGATCATCTGTCTGGGAGCGGCGATGCTGCTGGCCGCCTTCTTGGCGCCCGGGCTGGCCATGGCGGCTGAGAAGCAAGCGCCCGCCCCCAACCTTCCGCTCCAAAAGGAGTTCCGCATCGTGCGGAGCATGTCCAAACAGGCGGTGGCTTGCATTCAGTGCCACAAGGCCGAGAACCCGGGCATCTTCAATGACTGGGCGCACAGCCGGCACGCCAACGCCAACATCACCTGTCTGGATTGCCACGGAGCCCAGGAAAACGACCCGGATGTGGCCAAGAACCACTATAAGGTCTATGAGAAGGGCAACAACCAGTGGGCCACGGCAGAATACCGCGTACCCATATCCGGGGTGGTGACGCCCAAGGACTGCTCGCGCTGCCACCCGGACGAGGCCAAACAGTATTCGGTCTCCAAACACGCCAACACCCTGGAGATCATCTGGAAGATCGACCCCTGGCTCAACTACGGGCTCAACAGCGACTTTGAGCGCCTCAACGGCTGCTTCACCTGCCACGGCACGGTGCTCAAGCTGGACAAGGACGGCAACCTGGATCCCATGACCTGGCCCAATGTGGGCGTGGGGCGCCTGAACCTGGACGGCAGCCGGGGCTCCTGCTCCTCTTGCCACACCAGGCATTTGTTCAGCGTGGCCGAGGCGCGTAAGCCCGACACCTGCGGCCAGTGCCATTTGGGTCCGGACCACCCGCAGTGGGAGATCTGGAACGAGTCCAAGCACGGCTCCATCATGCGCAGCCAGGGCGATAGTTGGAACTGGACCGCCGCGCCGGGCACCTGGACCGCCGGCGTGGACTACCGTTCGCCCACCTGCGCGGCCTGTCACATGTCCGGCTCGGGCTCGGTGCTCACCACCCACGACGTCACCGAGCGCATCTCCTGGGAGATGCAGGCGCCTTTGACCGTGCGCCCGGAGAACTTCAAGCCCTGGCCGGCCAAAACCACCTGGCAGGCTGAGCGCAAGAAGATGGAAGCGGTGTGCAAGCAGTGCCACAGCGAGGTCTGGGTGAAGGCCCACTTCACGCAGATGGACGGCGCGGTCAAGGAGTACAACGAGATATACTTCCTGCCAGCCAAGAAGAAGCTGGAAGAATTGTACGCCAAGGGCCTGCTGCCCAGGGACGCTCTGTTCAAGTCGCCGCTCTGGGTGGAGTACTATGAGCTATGGCACCACGAGGGACGGCGGGCGCGCATGGGCGCGGCCATGATGGCGCCGGACTACGCCTGGTGGCACGGCTTCTATGAGTGTAAGCTGCGCTTCGCCGCCTTCATGGAGGGCGCCAACCACCTGATCAAGACCGGCGAGAAGGGCTATGTGGCCCCCTACTGGCCGGCCGGCACCGGCAACACCACCAAGCCGTGGCAGATCTTCGGCAAAAAGAAGTAACCCCCTCCTGACCCAACCCAACCCCCGCCTTGCGCCGTGCAGGGCGGGGGTTGTATTTTGGAGGACATGGCAAGCATGAGGCCGCTAAACAGCAAGGCATGGTCAATCTGGGGCCTGGCCCTCATGCTCCTATTGCTGTTTGCCGCTCCAGCCCAGGCCACGCCCTATTTCGCGGCCCAGACCGACAAGGCCTGCTCCTTTTGCCACGTCAATCCCAACGGCGGCCAGGCCCTGACCAAAGAGGGTTACGCCTTCAGGGCCAACGGCTTTTATCTGGACGAGGACAA
>JANQFN010000032.1 GCA_028277825.1 Desulfarculaceae bacterium | reverse complement strand
CCCCGGGCCATGCCCTTGGTGATGTAAAAGCTGTTCAACAGGCGGAAGGCCTGTTGCGCGGCCTGGGGGCCGTTTGCCACCGGCAGGGCGGCCTGGGTGAAAGCCACCGCGCGCACGAAACGGGATGGCGGGGTGACGTCGCCGGGCAGGCCCAGCATGCCCGAGCCCTGACCGGTGGGGTAGAGGGTGATGCCGCTCAGCTTGAGTTGGGGCACGTTGTTGGCCGAGAGGTTGACGTAGTTCCTGAGGTTGTTCAGATGCCAGTCGAACGGCGGGGAATTGGTGATGACCCCCAAAGGGTTGTCATAGAGGTGCAGCTTGCCCTTGACGTACTCGATCACCAAAGAGCGGCCGCTCTGGTCAGTGACAATGTAGTGCAAGGGCAGCGGTTCTTTGCTCAGGTTGGGTACCACCCCGGGCCAGACCTTGATCTTGGTTATGGCCGCTTTCACCTCATCCACTGTGGCGAAGCTGGTTAGGACCCACAGGGGGATTTCCCAGGGGGCCAAGGATTTGCCCTGCTCGCCCGGCTCCACCTTTTGGTACTGGGCAAAGCCCGGCAAATAGAAAACACCGGAGGCCAGGCCCTTTTCATTCATGCCGTCGGCAAAGGTGACCATGCCGTAGCAGTCCAGGCCCACGGCCCCGTATTTGCTCTTCCAGGTGAGCCCCGGCTTGTCGCCCGGCCCGGTTCCCACCATTTTTTGTCCCCGGGGGATGATCAGGATGCGGGAGTGCAATTTGTCGCCGAACTCCATGGTGCGGGCGTGCACCACAGCCCCGTCTTTGGCCTTGACCGTGATGCCGGTGCAGGCCCGGGTCGCACCCGCTGACAAGGCCACGGCCCAAACGGTTAGCAAGGCCACCAGGGCCCAATGCCTGCTCATCAGCCTCATGACTCACCTCCGGTTCTGATTTGGCAACTAAAAAATAATGTAGCACGGAGCGGGCCGGGAAGGGCCGATATCCTTACGCCCGGTTTGGCCTCAAAGACCAGCGCCAGACACCCAAGGACCTTGCTCCTGATTGCCATCTTCAAGCGACCGACCGGTTCCGCACCGCAGGATACAAAACGCCTACTTAAATTACGGTATTTAAAGTACTCAAATACCTGATTAAAAGCAGGCTGGCAATTTATGGCTACATTAATTAGGTGATTAGTTATTATATTGATATAATTGATAAAAACCCTTGTCTCTCGCCTTGGGAATGGCTTACAATAGAATTAATTCTCCAGGCAGGCGGGGACAGCTAATTCCCCACACTGGAACGGCGACGGCAAAGATGGTCCCTATTGGCCCCGGGCCCTCGCCTAATAAAGGCAGCCCCGGGAAATGGTTCTGCCTGCCAGGGAGGCAAAGGCAGAAACAACCAGGCGACAGCAACCAGTACAGGCCTGTTTCAACCGAGCGGAACTAGTTTTCCAAAGGCCCCGGCGCATGCGGTTTATTACTTCTGGTTCGTCGAAAAACCAAAGAAATCATTACTTGTCCGGCCACATGCGGCGGTGGCGGCGCCCATGGAGTGCTGCCCGTTGCGGTTTGGTGTCACCGTCTGCAAAGAGACCGGTCCGGCCCTGTTTTGGCGCTGGTTTGGCTTCCAACCCAAAGCCCCCATTGTGCCTGTTCGAGGCCAATAGCCTGAAATGGAGATTGGAGTAGCAAATGGCTGAAGCCAAAGCTGAGATGTCACCCAAGAAACGCAAATTCCTGCTCATCGTGGTGCTGGCGGTGGTGGCGGTGGCGGCCATTGTAGGCGCCTCGGTTTCCATGGGCCTGACCTCCACCAACGAGTTCTGTATGTCCTGTCATGAGATGAAATCCCGTCAGGACGAACTGGCCAAGTCATCCCACGCGATGGACAAGGACAAGAATCCCATACAATGCGCCCAGTGCCACGTGCCCCTGACCATCGGCCCCAAATACCTGGTGGTAAAGGTCTACGTGGGCACGAAAGATTTTATCGTGCACAACTTCGGCGACCCGGACAACCTGGACCGGCGCGCGCTGCAAAAGTCGGCCCGGCGCTACATCCAGGACGAAAACTGTCTGGCCTGCCACGCTGACCTGTACAAGGACGCCAAGGGCGAAAAGCCCATCTCCGACATCGGCAAGCTTTGCCACGAGGCCTATCTGGGCATAAACGGCAACACCAGCCGCAGGTGCGCCGGTTGCCACTTCAACCTGGCCCACCTGCCCGAATTCGACCGCCGCTACTTCTTCAACCTGGAGTTCGCCAAGCGATACCCCTTGCCCAAGAAGGGAGGTCCGTCATGAGCGCGGTGAAGAGAATCTGGGGCGAGACCCGCTGGGGCAAATGGTTTTTCATTCTGTTGGGCGCGCTGATCATTGTGGCCGTCTCGTTGCCCATTTATTTCCAGTTGGCCTTTCCCGAAAGCCGCTGTGAATTCGTGGATCATTTGAAGAGCCCCGACGCCCAGGCTGACTGTTTCACCTGTCACCTCAAGGCCACGCCCAAGGTTGCTCAGGACTGGTACGAGAGCAAGCACGGGGTGATCTTGGTCAAGTGCTTTGTGTGCCACGGCCAGCCCGACGGCAAGGGCTCGGTGCCCTATGCGGTCAACCCGGACGTGAACACAACTTGCCGCAAGTGCCACGATCCCAGCATGAAAATGATGGAGCAAAAGTATGGTGTGGACCGCAGCTGCAACGAATGTCACCCCTTCCACCAAAACTCGCTCCATCACAAGGCCTACGTAAAACCCATAGCCAAGAAAAAGATCGACTAATCGCTGATGAGGAGGTTTGTCATGGATGTAAGCAGAAGAGAATTTCTTAAATGCGCGGCGGCCTCGTCGGCTTTTCTGGCCTTGGGCATCCCGCCGGCCTTTGCCGCCTCCAAGGACGCGGACGTAGACCGCTGGGTCAAGGGCGTCTGCCGCTACTGCGGCACCGGCTGCGGCGTGATGGTGGGCGTCAAAGGCAAAAAGGCGGTGGCGGTCAAGGGCGATCCCAACAACCACAACGGCGGTCTTTTGTGCCTCAAGGGCGCCCTGCTCATCCCGGTGATCTACGCCAAGGAGCGCATCACCCAGCCTCTGATCCGCAAAAACGGCAAGCTGACTCCGGCTTCCTGGGATGAGGCCATGGATTTGGTTACCATGAAGTTCAAGGAGGCCCTGGACCAGCATGGGCCCGACTCCATCGCCTACTACGGTTCGGGCCAGGCCCTTACCGAGGAGACCTATCTGGCCAGCAAGATCTTCAAGGCCGGTTTCAAGTCCAACAATGTGGAGGGCAACCCCCGCCTGTGCATGGCCTCGGCGGTGGGCGGCTACGTGACCACCTTTGGCAAGGATGAGCCCTACGGCTCCTATTCCGACATCGACGCGGCCAACTGCTTCTTCATCATCGGCTCCAACACCTCCGAGTGCCACCCCATCCTCTTTAGGCGTATCGCCGCCCGCAAACAGGCGGACAAAAACGTCAAGGTGATCGTGGCCGACCCCAGAAAAACCAACACCGCCCGTATCGCCGACCTGCACGTGCCTTTCGTGGCGGGGACCGACCTGGCGATTTTGCACGCCATGGCCTGGGTGATCATTGACGAGGAGTTGGACAACCCCCGCTTCTGGCAGAAGTACGTCAACTTCATGGACAACAAGAAGAACAAGCTCAGCTTCGATGACTACCGCAAGTTCCTGGAGGACTACACCCCGGAAAAGGCCTCCAAGATCACCGGGGTGCCGGCCAAGACCCTCCGCCAAATGGGCAAGATGTTCGCCGAGTCCCCCTCCACCATGAGCCTGTGGTGCATGGGCATCAACCAGCGCACCCGGGGCGTGTGGGCCAACAACCTGATCCACAACCTGCATCTGCTCACCGGCAAGG
>JANQFN010000009.1 GCA_028277825.1 Desulfarculaceae bacterium | reverse complement strand
TGGTGGCGGCCTGGTCCGGCGCGGCTCGGGCCGCGGCAGAATTGATCCTGGAGGCCCTGGAGAACAAGGGTGTCTAGCAAGCGCCACCTGCCGCAAACGGGCAAGCGCCCCCTGGTCAGCCGGGCGGCGCTTGAGAGCCTGTGGCAGGGCCTGGATGATGAGGCCAGACGTGGCGTCAGCCGGGCGGTGCGCCTCTGGGCCAAGGTCAAGCGGGCCGGCGGCAAGGTGGTGGTGGCCACCGGCTCGGGCCCCAACCTGCACGAGGGGGTCACCTGCCAGGTGGCGGAACTGGTGCGCCTGGGCCTGGTGGACGGGGTGCTCACCTCCGCGGCGGTGGCGGCCCATGAGATGGCCGGCGCCCTGGAACGGGTCAAGCGGATTGAGGGCGCCGAATTGGGCCTGGACCCGGCCATCCTGCCCGCCGACGGCATGGTGGAGGTGTCGCTGCTGGGGCCCGGCGAGTTTGAGCGCCTGGCCGCCCAGACCGAGCTGGACCAAGATCATTACCAGCGCATGCTGGCCCTCTCCGGACCGGAGATAATCAAAGTGGCCGGCAACTTGGCCTATCCCAGCGGTCTCTGGCTGGAGCGCATGGCCCGTAGGCTGCAAAAGCGGGCCAAGCGGGCCCGGCTTCCCCTGGAGGCCGCGGCCGGGCCGGGCTGCGACCCCCTGACCACGCTGGGGGCCTGCGCCCGGCGCCGGGTGCCCTGCCTGGTGACGGTCCCCCAAATGGTGGGCGGCGGCCAGGTGGGCCTGGCCATCGCCGACAGCATCAGCGTCAGCCAGCGCTCCCGGCGCATCGCCGCCCTGTTGGCCTCAGCCGACCTGATCATCGAGAGCGGGGTGGCCCTGACCCAGGAGATCCACGACGGCCCCCTGGAGACCTACACCGGCCACGGCCTCTGGGCCCACCACGAGGGTCTTGAGACCTACTCCCTCAAGGACAAGGCCGTGGTGCGCATCGACCTGGACCCGGCCCTGAAGCTGGCCTGGCGCCTTGAGCGCGACCAGCAGACCGTGGCCCGGGCCATCCACCAGGGCAAGCCCAAGGCCACGGGCACCGGCCTGGCTTTCCGCATGGAAATGAGCGGTTTCGCCCGCTTGCCCGGCTCCTGGCCCATCACCGCCGACCTGGGGGCGGTGTGGCCCAATTTAAGCGCCCGTTTGGGCAAGGCTTTGGGTGTCAAAGTTGGCTTTCTGTGTTACAAACAAGGCACACCGCCCGGCGAGGCGGTGCGCGATTATATTGTGGACCGCATTCGGCCCTTGGACCCCGTTAGAGCGGCCCGGGCCCTCAAAGAAAAGAAGACATGGCGTTAGAGGCTTTACTTGCCCTGGAAGACGGGACCACCTTCCCCTGCCGCGCCTTTGCCGGCTCCGGCGAGGTGGCGGCCGAGGTGTGTTTCAACACGGCCATGACCGGTTATCAGGAGGCCATCACCGATCCCTCCTACACCGGCCAGATGCTGGCCATGACCTATCCCCTGATCGGCAACTACGGCACCAATCCCGAGGACGTGGAGAGCGCCGCGGTTCGGGTCAGCGCCTTTTTGGTCAAGGAATACCTGGACTTTCCCAGCAACTTCCGCTCCAGCAAGAGCTTGAAAGAATACCTGGACGACGCCGGAGTGCTGGGGGTGGAAGGGTTGGACACCCGGGCCCTGACCCGGCATCTGCGCATCCGCGGCGCCATGAAGGGGGTGTTGTCCACCCAGGACCAGGACCCGGCCAGTCTCACGCAAAAAGCCAAAGACTCGCCGGGCCTGTTGGGCATCGACCTGGTCAAGGGGGTCACCTGCGTCCAACCCTACCGCTGGCAAGAAGGCAAGGTCTGGGAAAACCTGGATTTGAGCGGCGATTTCGACGCCGAGGCCCTGTGGGCCCCCAGCCAGGGCCGTTACAAGGTGGCCTGTTTGGACTGCGGCATCAAGTACAACATTCTCAGGCGCCTGGAACAGCGGGGCATGAAGCTGATCGTCCTGCCGGCCGACACCAGCCCCGAGACCATCCTGCGCCTGCAACCCGACGGCCTGTTTCTCTCCAACGGCCCCGGCGATCCGGCGGCGGTGACCTATGTGGTGGACACGGTCAAGGAACTCTTGGGCCAGGTGCCCACCTTCGGCATCTGCCTGGGCCACCAGATGATCGGCCAGGCCCTGGGCGGCAATACCTTCAAGCTCAAATTCGGGCACCGGGGGGCCAACCAGCCGGTGATGGACCTGGCCACCACCAAGGTGGAGATCACCAGCCAGAACCACGGCTTCTGCGTGGACGCCGAGACCATTGACGACCCGGCGGTGGTCATGACCCATGTAAACCTGAACGACCGCACCCTGGAGGGGCTGGCCCACAAGGAGCTGCCCCTTTTCTGCGTGCAGTATCACCCCGAGGCCGCGCCGGGCCCGCACGACGCGGATTACCTGTTCGACCGTTTCCAGGAGATGATGGAGACCGGCAAGCCGCCAGTTTGAGAGGCGGGAAAAGCACGTACGGGAAATATGGGGAGTGCGCCGCAGGAAAAGGTTGGCAAAGGCAAGGTAATGTAGGGGCGGGGTTTATCCCCGCCCGTCCAAAAGTGCCCGGGAGAATGGTGGCCACGAGAAAGAGAATCAGGCTGCCTCTGGCCGAATATAGCAAAGGCCACGTATTCTACGTGACTATATGCACCCATGGGCGTGGCCGTTGGTTTGAGAAACATCATCAGCTGGCGCAAAAGTGCAGCGACACGATTGAGGAGTTAGCCAAACAGAGAAATTCCGAACTTTTCGCCTGGTGTGTTATGCCAGATCATGTTCATCTTTTCATTCAAGACGATGATCTGGTTGCTTTGGTTATGTTGTTGAAAGGTAGGTTGGTAAGAAACGCCAGAATATACCTCCCAGGTGCCCGTTTATGGCAAAGGAGCTTTTTTGACCATGGCTTGCGTGGCGAACAATCTCATTTCGAGGTTGCTCAATACATCTGGGAAAATCCGGTAAGAATGAGTTTAGTAGAACATCCTGGTGAGTACCCATGGTCTGGCTCACAAACCTGGCCGGATTGGCGGAAACATTACGGGCGGGGATAAACCCCGCCCCTACGGGAGAGACAAGTTATGGCTGACGACAACCTCGTAAAGAAATACGAAAATCAAACAACACCGGAAAATGCAATTGATGCTTTAGACGACCTGTTGTTTCAGCTAGAAGATTCCGAAGATGAGGAAGAACAAGTACGAATAAGAAATCTATTACATACTTTAAGGCGTCGTTTTTCTATGAGATTTGCTGATTTCTATCAAATGCAGTTTCATTTGGCTTGGACGATTTTTTACCGTGGCACGAAGCTCTTAGTGAGTTTAAGGGATTAGACAAGGTAGGTGTTAAGCAAGACCCAGATTTTCATCGTCTTAGCAACTTCTTCGTGCAACAACTCTCTGTCATTGTGAGGATTGAATTGGACAAAAAAGAATTAGAAGAACTCAAGAAACTTCTTAAATTAGGTTTTGTAGGGGCGGGGTTTATCCCCGCCCGCAACGAGGATAAACCCCGCCCCTACGGGGATTAAGAATCAAGGTCTGGCGAGACGGAGACCGCTTTCGCCCATAACTGAGTTTAACCGCTGAACAAAGACAGCTAACACATGCCCAAGCGCAAAGACCTCAACAAAATCATGATCATCGGCTCCGGGCCAATCATCATCTCCCAGGCCTGCGAGTTCGATTATTCCGGCACCCAGGCGGTCAAGGCCCTCAAGGAGGAGGGGCTGGAGGTGGTGTTGGTCAACTCCAACCCGGCCACCATCATGACCGACCCGGAGATGGCCGACCGCACCTACGTGGAGCCCATCACCCCGGAGATCGTCTGCGAGGTGCTCAAGGCCGAGCGCCCCGACGCCATCCTGCCCACCCTGGGCGGCCAGACTGGGCTCAACACCGCCTTGCAGGTGGCCGAGACCGGCATCTTGGAACGCCTGGGCATCGAGATGATCGCCGCCACCTCCGAGGTGATCAAAAAGGCCGAGAGCCGCGAGCTTTTCCGCCAGGCCATGGAGAACATCGGCCTGCGCGTGCCCGAAAGCGCCATCTGCCGCGACATCGATGCGGTGATGGCCGCCGCCGAGGTGATCGGCTTTCCCCTGGTGGTGCGTCCCGCCTTCACCCTGGGCGGCACCGGCGGCGGCGTGGCCTACAACCGCGACGACCTCAAGGCCATCGCCTCCCACGGCCTGGCCGCCAGCCTGACCACCGAGGTGATGATCGAGGAGTCGGTGCTGGGCTGGAAGGAATTCGAACTGGAGGTGATGCGCGACAAAAAAGACAACGTGGTCATCATCTGCTCCATCGAAAACTTAGACCCCATGGGGGTGCACACCGGCGATTCGATCACCGTGGCCCCGGCCCAGACCCTGACCGACCGCGAGTACCAGGTGATGCGCGACGCGGCCATCGCCATCATGCGCGAGATCGGGGTGGAGACCGGGGGCAGCAACGTGCAGTTCGCGGTCAACCCGGCCGACGGCGATCTGGTGGTGATCGAGATGAACCCCCGGGTGAGCCGCAGCTCAGCCCTGGCCTCCAAGGCCACCGGCTTCCCCATCGCCAAAATGGCGGCCAAGCTGGCCATCGGCTACACCCTGGACGAATTGCCCAACGACATCACCCAGGAGACCATGGCCTCATTCGAGCCCACCATCGACTACTGCGTGGTCAAGATACCGCGCTGGGCCTTTGAGAAGTTCCCCGGCTCCGAGGACGTGCTCACCACCTCCATGAAGAGCGTGGGCGAGACCATGGCCATCGGCCGCACCTTCAAAGAAGCCCTGCAAAAGGGCCTCCGCGGCCTGGAGATCGGCCGGGCCGGCCTGTTGGGCGATGGCAAGGACCCGGGCCCGGACGACGCCGAACTGCAACCCGAAAACCTTAAAAAGCTCCTCACGGTGCCCAACTCCAACCGCATTTTCTGGGTGGCCCAGGCCCTGAAGCAGGGCATGTCAATGGAGGAGGTCCACCGGCTGACCGCCATCGATCCCTGGTTCCTCTATAACATCGGCCAGATCGTGGAGTTCCAGGGAGAGTTGGAAGGCTTAAAACCCTGGGGCGAACTCAAGGACTCCCTGGGCGAGTTGGATGCGGCCACCATGCGCCGCGCCAAGGAGATGGGCTTTTCCGACCGCCAACTGGGCCATGCCGTGGGCACCGGCGAAGACCAGGTGCGCGCCCGACGCATTGAATTGGGCGTGGAACACACCTACAAGCTGGTGGACACCTGCGCCGCCGAGTTCGAGGCCTACACTCCCTACTTTTATTCCACCTATGAGACAGAGGACGAAAGCCGCGCCTCCGATGGGCGCAAGGTGATGATCCTGGGAGGGGGGCCCAACCGCATCGGCCAGGGCATCGAGTTCGACTACTGCTGCGTGCACGCCGCCTTCGCCCTCAAGGAGATGGGCATCGAGTCCATCATGGTCAACTCCAACCCGGAGACGGTCTCCACCGACTATGACACCTCCGACAAGCTTTACTTCGAGCCCCTGACCAAGGAGGACGTTTTAAACATCATCGCCAGCGAGAAGCCCGAAGGGCTCATCGTGCAGTTCGGCGGCCAGACCCCGCTGAACCTGGCGGTGCCCCTGGAGCGGGCCGGCGCCCCCATCCTGGGCACACCGCCGGATGCCATCGACCGCGCCGAGGATCGCGACCGCTTCTGCGACCTTTTGGACAAGCTGGGCCTGAGGCAGCCGGACAACGGCACCGCCACCAGCGTGGAAGAGGCGGTGGAGATCGCCGAGCGCATCGGCTATCCCGTGGTGGTCAGACCCTCTTATGTGTTGGGCGGCCGCGCCATGGAGATCGTGTATGACCGCCAAGCCCTGAACCACTACATGGCCACCGCGGTGCAGGCCAGCGGCGACCACCCCATCCTGATCGACAAGTTCTTAGAAGACGCGGTGGAGGTGGACGTGGACGCGGTGGCCGACAGCCACGGCGGCGTGGTGGTGGCCGGGGTCATGGAGCACATCGAGCAGGCCGGGGTGCACTCGGGTGACAGCGCCTGCGTGCTGCCGCCGCACACTCTGAGCGAGGCCAAGATCCAGGAGATCAAGGAGGCCTCCCACGCCTTGGCCACCGAGCTGGGTGTGCTGGGCCTGATGAACGTGCAGTACGCCATCAAGGACGACCTGCTCTATATCCTGGAGGTGAACCCCCGGGCCAGCCGCACCGTCCCCTTCGTCTCCAAGGCCACCGGCATCCCCTGGGCCAAGGTGGCCACCAAGGTAATGCTGGGCATGAGCCTTGAGGAACTGGGGGTGGCCGGCGAGGTGGTACCCGAGCACTACTCGGTCAAGGAAGCGGTGTTCCCCTTTGTGCGTTTCTCCGGGGTGGACCCCTGGCTGGGGCCGGAAATGCGCTCCACCGGCGAGGTGATGGGCATCGATCGGGACATCGGCCTGGCCTTTGCCAAGAGCCAGTTGGGCGCCAGCCAGGTGCTGCCCGCGGCGGGCAACGTGTTCATCAGCGTCAAGGACGGGGACAAGGCGCAAGTTGTCGATATAGCATCCAAGTTCCACCGCCTGGGATTCGAGATCAAGGCCACCGCCGGCACCCACGCCTACTTGAGCGAGCACGGCATCACCTCCAGCCGCATAGCCAAAGTGAGCGAGTCGCGGCCCCACGTGGTGGACGCCATTGTCAACGGCGAGATCGACCTGGTGATCAACACCGCCGGCGGCAAGGGGCCGGTGGGCGACGCCTACAAGATCCGGCGCTCGGCCCTGGACCGGGGCCTGGCCTACATCACCACTATCGCCGCGGCCCGGGCCACGGTGGACGCGGTGGAGTCCATGCTCAAAAGCGATCACCTGACCGTGACCCCGCTGCAGGACTACTACCAGGTGGGCGATTAAAACCCCGGTCCTGCTCAGTCACGACATTTAACGGCCACTGTGATAGGATTGGCCTCATGAATCACCTGCTCGATGACGGCCCCAAGGAATCCTGCGGCGTATTCGGAGTCTACGGCCACCCCGAGGCGGCCCGTCTGACCTACTACGGCCTCTATGCCTTGCAGCACCGCGGCCAGGAATCGGCCGGCATCGTGGCCAGCGACGGCAAGCGCTTCACCGACCGCCGGGCCATGGGCCTGGTGCCCGACATCTTCTCCGAGCGGGATTTGAGCCGCCTGAGCGGGCACATCGCCAACGGCCACGTGCGCTACTCCACCACCGGCTCCTCGGTTTTGGGCAACGCCCAGCCCTTTATCATCTCCTACGCCAACCACAGCCTCTGCGTGGGGCACAACGGCAACCTGGTCAACGCCGCCGAACTCAGGACCCACCTGGAAAAGGAAGGCTCCATCTTCCAGACCACCATGGATTCCGAGATCGTAATGCACATCCTGGCCCACAACATCCACCAGGGCTTCGAGGACGGGCTGGTCTCGGCCCTGGCCGAGCTTCAGGGGGCTTACAGCTTTCTGTTCATGACCGAGGACACCTTGGTGGCCGCCCGCGACCCCCAGGGTTTCCGGCCCCTGTGCATGGGCCGCCTGGGCGACGCCTATGTGTTTGCCAGCGAGACCTGCGCTTTGGATTTGATCGACGCCAAGTTCGAGCGCGAGGTGGAGGCCGGCGAGGTGGTGTTCGTGGACAAAAACGGCCTCAGGAGTCTAAAGCCCTTCGTGCGCCAACGCCACGCCCACTGCATCTTCGAGTTCATCTATTTCGCCCGCCCGGACTCCTACATCTTCGGCCAGACCGTGTACGAGGTGCGTAAACGCCAGGGGGCCCAGCTTTTCAAGGAATACCCCCACCCGGACGCCGATCTGGTGATGCCCTTCCCCGACAGCGGCAACTACGCCGCCTTGGGCTATGCCGCCGCCAGCGGGCTGCCCTTTGAAATGGGCATGATTAGAAACCACTACGTGGGGCGCACCTTCATCCAGCCCAGCCAGGACATGCGCGATTTTGGCGTGCGGGTCAAACTCAACCCGGTGAGGGAGTTGATCGAGGGCAAAAAGGTGGTGATCGTGGAGGACTCCATCATCCGGGGCACCACCACCATGGCCCGCGTGCAGAACATCCGCCAGGCGGGCGCGGCCGAGGTGCACATGGTGGTGGCCTGTCCGCCCCACCGCTATCCCTGCCACTACGGCATCGACTTTTCCACCAAGGGCGAACTGATCGCCTGCGATCATCAGGTGGACCAGATTCAGGAAAGGCTGGGCCTGGACTCCCTGGGGTACCTTTCCATCGAGGGTCTTTTAGAGGCCACCTCCGCCCGGCGCAGGGGCTTCTGCCTGGCCTGTTTTGACGGCAACTATCCGGTGGCCGTGGATGAGATGGCCGGTAAATTCTGCCTGGAGCATTGAGGTATAGCCCTCACACTTCATGAGGGTTGGGCGGTATTGGCATTGGAAACAGCTTTCACGAGGCTATAATGAAAAGCACAACTCATTTGACAGGAGAGAGCTTGTATTATAGCCCGGCCTTTATGGAGTGTGAGGGCTAGTGTCGGAGGTCATCAAAACCGCCCGCGAGGTGCTGACCATAGAGGCCGAGGGAATCACCCGCCTCAAAAAGCGCCTCAACTCCAGCTTTGAAAAGGCAGTCGAACTCATCCTGGCCAGCCCGGGCAAGGTGATCACCACCGGCATCGGCAAGAGCGGCATCGTGGCCCGCAAAATCACCGCCACCTTGAACTCCACCGGCACCACCTCCCTGTTCTTGCACCCGGTGGAGGCCCTGCACGGTGACCTGGGCATGGTGCAGCCCGGTGACGTGGTGCTGGCTTTGTCCCACAGCGGCCAGACCGGCGAACTGGGTCTGTTGGTGCCCCAGCTCAAGCAGCACGGCGCCAAGGTGGTGGCGCTGACCGGCGGCCTGGACTCGGCCCTGGCCAGTGCGGCCGATCTGGTGGTGGACTGCGGGGTGGAGCGCGAGGCCTGCCCCCTGGGCCTGGCGCCCACG